>CANQBK010000046.1 GCA_947589485.1 uncultured Clostridia bacterium
GCTCAAGCCTTTTCAAAGGCTTGCGGATTCCAAAGGCGGAGCCTTTGGTGGGTTTTAAGGGCAACGCCCTTAACTATCATTACTTTAAAAAATAGCGAATATCGACTGCGTATATCATAAGCGCAGTCGATATTCATTTGGGTGTGTATAAATCGAATTATAGGAATAATCAAATTAATTTTGAGGCTGATGTAACCTTTAATTTCAGACCTTTATATTTTAGTCCAATCAAAAATTACGCCTAACGGGAAATCACGGTCATTTAAAAGCCGTTTATATACGTCCTCAGCATTTTTCGGGGAAACATATTCCGATATTATGCTTTTTGTGTCAAGCCGTCCTTTGCTTATAAATTGAAGTATAGTAAACATGTCACGCTTTGACGTCCAGTTTCCGGGTGCTGAATTGCTTTGCGGTCGAGTTCTGTTGTGTACCCCGACAATGTTCACTCCCCTTGTATGAACATATTTGTAAAAGTCAATCGGCTGTTTCATTACCCTGTTGCAACCGTTTAACATAACTCTTGCGTTCATAGCCGTGTATTCCAAACATTTTAACAGTCCGCTTTCACTTCCTGATGTTTCGACAATTACACTTGCTCCGTGTATAAAAGTTTTATTATCGGTTATGTCATATATCTTTTTTGTAAGGTCGGGTTCATTCGGAGCGAAAACATAATCCGCTCCGTATTTAAGCGCTAATTCCTTCCTAATTTCTCTGTTGCCGACAGCAATTATGGGAAAAGCTCCCCCGCATTTTGCAAGCTGTACACCAAAAAGACCCAACATTCCCAAACCGACAATTACAATTGATTCTCCTATTTCAAGACGCGCTCTGCGTATAGCAGCCAGCGGATAAGAAGCCAACTTTGCAAAAACCGCCTCTTCAAAAGAAACATTGTCGGGAATTTTTATAACATTATGTACATCTTTAACAATAACGCTTGAATGACCGCCGTATTCAACAAACACCCTATCACCGGGTTTAACAGACTTTACGGAGTTTCCCGTTTTTTCAACAATGCCGACAGCAGAATAACCGATGTTGTACGGAAATTTTCTGCCTGTGTTTTGTGAGCCGGAAATATAATCTTTTTCTGTTCCGTTGGAAATAAGTGTATACACCGTCTTTACTTCCACATCTAACGAACCCAAGGGTTTTAATTTAAGCGGAACAAACTCCGCTTTTCCAACCTCGGGAAAGACAATTTGCGAGCCGTCGGCAGATATTAATTCTTTACCTGTTATACTTTTAAATTTTTTTCTAAGTTCGTCAAACTTACCCACAAACGTTTCATAAAGTTTTTGCAGTTCGGCGTTTTCTTCCTCACGTGTTTTTTTGGCTGTAATAATATCGACAGCTTTTCCTGCGTACTCATAAAACAAATCTACATAGTGAAGCGAACTTCTTCCCCACTTGTGTTTTTCATCGGAAATACAATTTTCCGGCATTTTTATTATATGACATTCGGGTATTCTTTTTTTAATAATCTTTACGGCAACGGATATTAATCGGTTGGCGTTGACAATATATTCTTCATATTTTAAATGTTCAATTGCATTTTTTCTACTGAGGTAATCTTTGACACAATAATATTCATTAAATATAATTTCCTCAGGTTTATAAATATTCAATATATTATCTACATATAAATTTATATACTTTTCAATTTCCTCATCTGAAAAATCAAAACTTTTTATTACGGTACCATCGTTACCAAACAAATCGCGAAATTTATCTAAATTTCTTTTATAGTGTTCATTCATTGTCACGTTAATACCACTTTTGTTAAAACTTTCAATATTAAACCTTATATCAGCCACATCAAAAATAAGATAATTCGACTTTTTCTGAGCCAAATAATCAAATACTTTTTTATTGCAGTCAAGCATAATGGTTCTTTTCATATATCCGGAAATATTTATGTCGCTCATTTTTTCAACATCTGCACAATATCCGTCATTTGGTTTGTCTAATACCATTGATATTGGTGAAGCTATTGTTACACATCTTGGAATATCATAAGAATCGGGTCTTGCTATCCCAAAAATATCTCTTGACACACAAGCTCCTAAAACACTTATTGTTGTTTTTCCCATAAAACATAAACCTCATTTTTCAACAAAATATCTCGAAAAACATTGGTGTATCCTCATCAGAAGTAAATTTTTCAACATTAGAATCAAATTCTTCCTTGTTTTTTGACGAAAGATAAGTAAATCCAAGAGATTTGACCCAACCCTCCGCAACATCATGATGTGCATGAGTAATAGCACTACAATTCCGACTTTTGATAAGAGCGGCACTAAAATTATTAAACAATGCAATTCTGATATTTCCCTTTAACTTTTTGTTCCAAAGAGAATTCATATCGTAAAAGAAACTTAAATCGCCTATAAACAAATAACAAGGCTTTTCACATAATTCAACCTGACCCATAAAAGAAGAAGCTGAGCCGTCAATCCCGTTAGTACCACGGTTACAGTATACTTCTATATCCTTTTTCAGTTCATAAGAACAGGCAAAGCGTACAGTATTACTGTTTGCAAGATGCAGCAATGCTGTTTCGGGCATTTTTTCCAAAATTTTAAATGTTGCATATTTTTGAGAGTAATTTTCAGGTATAATATCGTTTAATACCTCATATTTTTTCCAAAGTTGATAGTATGAATCACTCGCCGTTATATTTCCTGCCATAAAATTTAATCGCTTTACAAATCCGACCGGAGTACATTCAAATATCCTTGTCAATTTTTTATAGGGATCAGCCGCTTTGCCACTTGGGGAAATATCCCAATGAAAAAATTTATTAGACTTTAAAATAAAACTTTTAAAAGGTGTGACGTTTGCTCCAAACATTGTAATTACAATATCCGGTTCAAGTTCTTTTAACATATTTGACGTCATACGGCTCGGCTTAATAATATTAAATGAATTTACAGACTTATTTCCCGAATAATTCGATAAATTATCAGTACAAAATACACAATTGAATTTTCTTGAAAATTCGTCAAATGATTTTTTTTCATCATTTGTAAGTATGTGATTCTGTCCGTAAACAATCATAATTTTATTAGATACTTTAAGTTTTTCAAGTACCGAATTCCATGTAGAACGGTCAGGTAAAAGTTTATATCTCCTTATTTTATAAAAATGAACTGTTTCAAGATTATAACAATCATCAGGTAAAGGTTTTTCATTTATAAAAGATATAGGCAAATTTATATGAACAGGTCCCGGCTGATTATGTGTAGCTTCCATTATAGTTTCACATATCATTCTCCGTACCGCATTAGTTACATTAATCGTATCTTTAGGCATAAGCGTTACAGACTTTAGACATACAGATCCGTACATATTTTCCTGTGGAACCATCTGATCTTCACGTTGATTAAGCAAATACGGATAGCGGTCGGCCGTAATATAAATTAACGGTATATGTTGATAAAATGCTTCACTCATACTTGTTAAATAATTTGAAGCCGCTGTTCCGGAAGTACAACAAACTGCTACCGGTTTATTTAATTTAACAGCTAAACCAAGAGCATAAAAACCTGCACTTCTCTCATCAACTACGTTATGCGTAACAAAACAATCATTATGTTCAAAAAAACGTACAAGCTCCGTATGCCTCGAACCTGAGGAAATAACCACATGCCTTATTCCGTAATCTCGAAGCAAAGCCGCCAACATCTGACATCTTCTTATGTCAACGTGCATTTTCCCTACATCTGATGCTTTTAACATATTTTTCTGTTTTAATGTTTTCTTCTCATCTATTTTAATCACAGGCAATTTATCTTTCGGAGTTTCAATAACATTTCTAAGCCATTCAACAGTACGCTGTTTTTCCGATTCAATAATTTCATTTGTTTTACTATAATCAATCTCCGAAAGATATTTTTCATCAAGAGGAATATTGTTTTGATCCGTTACCAACCTTTCTTTCAAATTCAATCTTGTAAGCAGGTCATTAAAACGATCTAACCCTCTCCAAGGATTTCCGATTGAAATAAACGGCTTATTAAAAATAATAGAAAACGCAGAACCGTGAAAACTGTCTGTAATTACAAACGACGCATTCATAAATGCTTTTATAAAACTTCCAACATCTATACCCGTAAATGAGTTAGGCAGATTCAAAATCTTCTTTATCCTTTCACTTCTGCTGTTATCCCCATCTAAAATATTAATCAGTTTCAATCCGGATTTTTCCGCATAAAACAAAGCTGCATTTCTTTTTTCGGGAGTCGGGTCAAGAATATATGTAAGTATATAAGGTTGGCTAACATCTAAATCCGAATTTTCAGCCAATTCCAAATAATATTTTTTATCTATACAAAATACGGGTTCAAATACCAACGTACCGTTTATACCATAATTCTCTTTAAGAATATCAACATCAAATTTTTCTCTTACAGAAATTGCATTGAACCGGCTAAAATATTTGCGTACACGCGATTTTGCTTCATCCGGAGTTAAATCATTTTTGTGTCCGAAAGACGTAGCAAAACTAATAATTTTTTTATTATCATTTACAAAAGGAAGATACATATTTTCATAAAATGATAATTTATAATTCCAAATTTGATCCGAACCAGCACAAAAGCAATCACAGTAATTATTAAGTTTATTTAAATCTTCGTATGAAAAGACAGGACTTATGTCATCGGCATCATAGTATTTTTTAATAAAATCAGTATTGTGACCTTGGGTAATTTCAGGGTCATTGGCTATTGCATTGGGTTTCTGGAGCATAAGAACTTCCTTGCCAAAGTCTTTAAGGATTCGGTATTCAGCATAGCCGTTAAGCAAAGAACCATAATTCCAACCATACCAAAACCCGGCTATGCAAATATCATAATGCTCTTTCATATTATCGTACCCCTTTGTTTATATGTTGTTAAAAGCGCCTTCCGGAATAATCTCATTTTCAAAAACCAAAGCATTGTTCAGCGCCTCATACTTTACCGTTTCGTGTGCGGCTCTGCTTGTAAGCGTTTCTATTTGCCAAATAAAACCGCTGTAAATTTCCGTATATTTTGCAATAAAATAAATAGAATTGCCCTCAATACGATAATAAATTTGATCCGAAACCGAGCTCTCTCCATTTTGCCAGTCGATCTGGTGCAGTGTAAGGATATTGTTGCCCTGTACATTTAGCAGGGTTCCCGAAATCTTTAAAATATCCGAGGTTGACGGGGTAACATTATTTATTCTTATAAACTTTATTTCAGCATAGAAGTCGCTGAAATCAAACTCGTCAAGCGTCAGCTTGAACATCGTCGCACCCACTTTGCCCTGAATCGGATCGTATTCGCTTTCAAAAATAATCTTTCCGCTTATCTTCTGCATTTCTTCCATCTCCCGTTTAAGTTTTTCGTTTTGCTCATTCGATTCGTTCAGCTTTCTGCGCAAATCTTCAAGAACGGTATTCGGTGTAAAATTACGTTCATTCAGTGTTAAATGAGCGCGCAGAAAATTATTTTCCTTTATAAGAAAATTCAAATCCTCCGTTGTAAGCGTAACCGTACCTTTGCGGGATATTCCGTAAACTTTTGAAAGCTCTTCCCAGTGCTGTTTCATTGTAACAAGTCCGTGGTGATGCTTCCAGTATTCTTTTAAATCTTCGGGATAATCAACAAAGTGCATAATCTTTTTAAGCATATCGTCAGAATCCGCACACTCAAAGCGGAACAGCTCACTGTCACACAGTTCCTTGGCTCCTCCTGCCGTACTTGTAAGCACAGGTACACCGAACGCTACCGACTCAATGGCAATTTGCGGCAGGTTATCCTCCCAAAGTACAGGCACGATACTTAAATGCGCCCCCTTAAAAATCCATTCAAGGTCATCGTGTGTATAGCCCTGAACAACATTAAGCGAACGGAAATTTTTAAGCATAGTGTAAATTTCTGCGTGTTCAGCCTGTCTTACTGTCAACAGCAAATCTATTTTCGAGGCATATTTTATGTCCATTTTTGAAAGAGTATCCAACAAAAATGCGTAACCCTTTTCCTCAAAATTAATATCACTGCCAAGAAATACTATTTTCAGACCGTTGCTTACTTCCGCTGTTGCGTGACCGACCTGTTTTGACGCAACCAACGTGCCTATGTAAGAAACCGACATTTTATTCTCGTCAAAACCGTTTTCCGCAGCTATTTCATAAACTCTTTTTGATACAGCAAGAATATCGTCACAATTCTTATTTATTTTTTGCGTTGCGGTTTTTGCAAAGTCAAGTATTTTGTCGGTTGAAACATCTTCATCGAGCCTTTCAAACCCAAACGATTTTATCCATCTGTTTTGTGAAATACAGTCTTTCGGGTCAAGACCGAAAAGTCCTCTTTTATACGTTTCCATCGCAAGATTGCTTCTAATATCGGCTCTTGTACACTTAAAGCAGTCAACACCCGTATGTTTGGGATTGCAATTGCAGTGCTTGTGACGCATATAATAACTTCCGTTTACACAAAGCGGCACATAATTATGAAGCGAATAGATAAACTTTGTGTCGGGAAAATCTTCTTTAAGGTCAAGTACGTCAAAAGAAAGTCCCTCAATATTATTAAAGTGAACGGCATCAAACGGTCCGTAATCCTCCATAAACTGCTTAAACACCTTTTTAAGACGTTTATTTTCAAGTGCGACAAGCGGATTCACATAAAGATTCCTTTGTTCGGCAGGTACGGGAGAATTAACTATCTCATACTGTTTTACTTTATCTCCGAAAGTATTGTTTATTTTCCTGTAAAAAATTTCGGTCGTGTTTGAATTGTATGCAAAACCGCTGCTCAAAAAGTAAATATTTATATTCGGGTTGCTCTTTAAAATCTCGGAAATAATGTTTTTGCAATAAACCGTAACTCCGCCGCCCCAACCCCAAGGGTTGTCAAACGGCAGCCAGTTGTAAATAAGAACTTTCGGAGTTTTTGACACAATACTTCTCAACGGCGAAGCGTATGTAAAATAGTCAAGCTGCTCCCTTAAACTGAAATCAGAGCTTATTGTTTCACTGTCAAGTCTTCTCATCAGCTTTTTTGCACATTCGTCAATAATACCGCAGCTTTTGTCATAGTCAAAATCCTTGACAGCACCGTTTGCATACATAATTGCGCGCGCATACGCACATCTTTTGTTCGGCAAGTCATTATAACCGTTTTCTTCAAGAATATCGAGGTTATCATTCATTCTGTCAAACGGTACGGTCGGGTCAATTTGAAGATTGGACGAAGAGCTCGGATTGCTTTTTCTGTAATAATAAAGCGGTCTTTTAGTCCAGATTATACTTTTCGCTTTACAAAGAGTTTCGTAGAAAAACGGATTATCTACCCAGCCGCCGCCTTTTTCTTCTTTGAACCTTATGTTGTTGTCGTTAATAAATTCACGTCTGTAAACAGCCGACCACACGGAGGGGTGTCCAAACTGTATCTGAGCATTTTCCGACAGTATAAAAGGAACCGCACTGTCGGGTATCATATTCCGCTCCTTGTTTTCATAAGCTCTTGGCGGTTTATTATAATCTTCGTAATAATCATAAAAATTGCCTTTTACCAAATCGACGGTTCCGCTGCGGCTCAATCCGTAAAGATATTCAAACATATCGGAGGCTGCAAAGTCATCGCTTTCCACAATGCCTATATATTCGCCCGACGCCTTTTCAAGAGCGATATTCATAGTATTACCGTAGCCCGTGTTTTCCTTGTTGATAACCTTAAATCTTGGATCCTTTTCGGCAAATTCCTCCGCGACGGCAAGCGAGTTATCTGTACTTCCGTCATTTACACAAATTACTTCAATATCTTTTAGAGTTTGTCCTGCTATGCTGTCAAGACATTTTTTCAAATATTTTTCCGTATTGTAAATCGGGACCAAAACAGAAATTTTAGGAATATTATTATCAATTCTTTCAAAATCCATCATTTTTTACAAAATCCTCCACTTCGCTGCGCAGCAATTTTAAATTACTACATTTTATATTGCAACTTATATGTTAATATATTTATAACATATATTGTAACATATATTATAACATTAAAAAAATTCTTGTCAAGCATTTAGCATTAATTTATCTCTGAAAATTCCTTTGCCGTACAGAAAATTTATATAAAAAAATGCCTGCTTCGGCAATAAACCGAAACAGACATTTGTCTTATT
This sequence comes from uncultured Clostridia bacterium, assembly GCA_947589485.1. GTDB lineage: Bacteria > Bacillota > Clostridia > Oscillospirales > Acutalibacteraceae > UBA1213. The sequence continues at coordinate 8,161 of CANQBK010000046.1, forward strand.
TATGTGATTAACTTTTAAATATATGACGCATTACAATTAATTTTCGTCAAAAAATTTTGAGTGTATAGCGCTTACTGCCGCGTCAGCATTTTTTTCGTCTATAAGTACGGAAACCTTAATTTCGCTCGTTGCAATCATTCTGATGTTAATTTGAGCATCATAAAGAGCCTCGAACATTTTTGTAGCGACACCCGCGTGGCTTTCCATACCTGCTCCGACAATGGAAATTTTCGCAACATTTTCGTCAACGGAAACACTTTTGCCTCCGACAACGGAAACATAGTCCTCCATAATTTTAACAGCCTCTTTGGAATTGTCCTTTGCTACCGTAAATGAAATATCTTTTGTTCCGTCACGGCCTATCGACTGAAGAATAATATCAACATTTATACCCTTTGCGGAGAGCTTTGAGAACATTTTGAACGCAAGACCGGGATTATCGGGTACTCCCATTACCGAAATTCTCGCAACGTTTGTATCCTTTGCCACACCGCTAATCAACATTTTTTCCATTTTTGCTTCCTCCTTAACAATAGTTCCCGGTGCATGAGTAAGACTTGAAAGTACCTCAAGCTCAATGTTATATTTTTTTGCCATTTCAACACTTCTGTTATTCAGCACTTGAGCGCCGAGCGTGGCAAGCTCAAGCATTTCGTCGTAAGATATGGTTTTAAGTTTTTTTGCATTTTGAACCTTACGCGGGTCGGCGGTATAAACACCCTCTACATCGGTGTAAATCTGACAAAGGTCCGCATTCATAGATGCGGCGATGGCAACGGCGCTTGTGTCCGAACCGCCTCTGCCAAGCGTAGTTATGTCGTCAAAACGGTTAAGTCCCTGAAAACCCGCTACAACAACAATATTTTTCTTGTCAAGCTCTTTTTCAATCCTGTCGGCTTTTACTCGCTTGATTCTTGCCGAACCGTATGCCGACGAGGTTTGGAAACCTGCCTGCCAGCCCAAAAGCGAAACAACGGGAAAACCGAGCTTCTCTATTGCCATTGCAAGAAGTGAAACCGACATTTGTTCACCCGCCGTAAGGAGCATATCCATTTCCCTTTTGGAAGCGTCGGGATTTATCTCATTAGCCTTTTCGATAAGGTCATCTGTTGTATCGCCCTGAGCAGATACAACAACGACCACATCGTTGCCCTTTTTATATGTATCCGTTACAATTTTTGCGACATTAAAGACTCTTTGTGCGTCTGCAACGGAGCTTCCGCCAAATTTTTGTACGATAAGACTCATTTTTTCTCCCCCAAATTTCTTTTTATTAAAAATCCGCAATACGGATTTTCGACTTAACCTCAATACCCGCCTTGTTAAGCATATCAACGGCTTTTTCCTGACGTGAAACAAGCATATCGTCGGTAACAAATGCAATTTCGTTTTCGGGTGCGTTGGCTCTTACTATGGTGCGAGCATTTACAAACAATTCCGAAATCTTTTCAGCGGCAAATTTCTTGTCATTCGTTTCAGCTCTTACATAAACAGAATATGACGTTTCCTCATAAGGCTTTACGCAATCGGCATTGCCGTCAGCCCAGTAAAGGTATTTTCTTGCTTTAAGGTGCTTTACGCAATCAATAATATCGGCAACAACGGCACTTGCGGTCGGGAGCTTGCCTGCGCCCTTACCGTAAAACACTACATCGCCCGTAGCGTCGCCGCGCACCAGTATGCCGTTAAATACATCGTCAACATTTGCAAGCTGACTTGATTTTTCAATAAGCATAGGCTCAACGGCAATGTCAAGTTTACCGTCGTCAAGACGTTTTACCTGACCTATCAGTTTAATTACGCCGCCCCACGAAGAAGCGTATGCAACGTCCTCAAGGGTGATTTTTGTAATGCCCTGTGTATGTACAAAATCGGGATATATATGTTTGCCGTAAGCAAGAGATGCAAGGATAGCGATTTTGCGTCCCGCGTCAAGTCCTTCTATATCGGCGGCAGGATTCCTTTCGGCATATCCGTTATCCTGCGCCAGCTTTAGAGCGTCTTCAAACGCCATATTGTCACATATCATCTTGGTAAGTATAAAATTTGTCGTTCCGTTAAGGATACCCGCAATTTCAATAACCTCGTTTGCCGCAAGACACTGGCTTATCGGTCTTATTATCGGTATTCCGCCGCCGACGCTTGCCTCAAACAGATAGTTAACATTGTTTTTCTTTGCTATTTCAAGAAGCTCCGCTCCCTTGGTCGCAACCAACTCCTTGTTTGACGTAACCACGCTTTTTCCGCTGAGCAGACAGCGTTTTGTAAAGTCATAGGCGGGATTTACTCCGCCCATAACCTCGGCAACTACCTTTACCTCATCGTCGTTCAATATAGTTTCAAAATCCTTGGTAAATTTATCGGCAAACGGGCTTCCCGGAAAATCCCTTATATCAAGAATATATTTTATATTTATTTCTTCCTTTGCGCGTTTGGCGATGCTGTCCTTATGCTCGGTAAGTACCTCGACCACACCTGAGCCTACAACGCCGTATCCCATTACTGCTGCCTGTATCATAACCTAAAACCCCTTATTTTGTTATTATTTTTTGCAATATTATTCGGTAATGCCGCTGTCGCCGCCTCCGTCGCCTTCGGCATTACCTCCCTCTCCCGTATCGTCGGGCTGAGGTTCTTCCGGTTCGGGATCGGGTTCGACGGGTTCATCGTCTGTCGATTCATCTGTCGGTTCGTCCGTCGGTTCGTCAGCAGATTCATCGGACGATGTTTCGTCATAACTTGATTCCTCCTCAGAATATTCGTCGGAGGATTCCGAATCACCTATATCTTCCGATTCCTCTTCACCATCGTCTGTGCTTTCATCATAATCATCATAGTCTTCTTCATCGTCATCGTCATAATAGGACTCCTGTTTGGAGGATTCCTGTTTTATAACTCTGTACGAAGGCATATTGTCACCCGTATAATATCCGGTTCCTATATAATCACTCGGACTTCCGTCAACAAGCAAACCGGTAGATTTGTCAAAATTGTGCTGTACAATGTCGCCGCCAAGACTGTACGATTTTGAGCTTTTACCTTTCAACCACTCCTGCATTATATCGCGCCACAAGTAATGGCACTTACTTTGCTCCTGTTCGGCAATTGACGACGCTGTTTCGTGTCCTGCCCATATACCCGCAACGGCATAAGGCGAAGCTCCCACAAACCAGTTATCATTATCGCTGTCGGTCGTACCGGTTTTGCCTATAATGTCCCAACCCTTTATTTTGGTTCGGTAACCGAGAGCCTCTCCGCCCGAATTTACCACATCATGAAGCAGTCTGTTCATAATTGTGGCGGACTCTGTTGAAATAATTTGGTCGGGTCTGCCTCTGTCGCGGTTGTCAAGAATAACATTACCCTCGTTGTCCGTTACATAATAATATGTGTAGGGTTCATAGTAATAGCCGCCGTTGCAGAACATTTGGTAAGACGCCGTCATTTCCTCTACCGTGGCACCGCCGTAAAAACCGCCTATTGAAAGACCGGCAAGGTTTTCGCTGTCGTGTTCGGGGTCAAGATGGCGGAAGTTCAGTTTAGTTGTAAGGAAACTATAACTTCTGTCAAGACCCACCGACTTCAGAACATTTACGGTAGCGGCGTTAGATGAAATGTTCAGCGCTCTGGTTACAGTTATATTTCCGTAATATTCTTTATACCAGTTATTCGGACCCGAAACGACGTTTCCGTCAACTACGTTCCAATCCGATGTAGGCGTATCCGAAATCATTGAAGAATAGTTTATTGTTTTGTCCTCAAGTGCCAAAACATACGACGAAACGGGTTTTATTGTCGAACCGGGCTGAAGAACCGACTGCGTTGCATTGTCCCACAAAAGCCGTCCGTCCTTTTCTTGGCGTCCGCCTACCGTTGCAAGAACACGACCGTCAAAGTCCATCATCATATATCCTATATCAATTTTTTTATCATTCGGAGTTTGCCATTCTCTTACTTTCTTTTCGGCGATTTCCTGAGCCTTTTTATCCATTGCACTGTAAATTTTAAGACCCTCGTTATAAATCTTGTCCTCCGCGTAATCCGCACCTATGTTAAACTGTTTCATAAGACCTTCAACAAGATCTCGGAAAAGCCTGTCGCTGTACCAGTTCCAATCATCTGATTCGCTGTCGTCCTCTTCCACAACATATCCAATAAATTTCATATTTTCGGATTCTTTCATTGCGGTTTCATATTCTTCCCGTGTAATCTTACCCTGGTCAAACATTTCCTCGATTACGGTTTCACGGCGTTCCTTGTTGTTTTCGGGATATTCCAACGGGTCATAAGCCACCGGGTTCTGAGTTATACCCGCAATGGCGGCACATTCCGCAATTGAGCAATCCTGTATTTTCTTGTTAAAATAAAGATCCGCCGCAGACTGTACCCCTCGGCAACCGCTGCCATAGTTTACCACATTCAGGTACGCTTCAATAATATCGTCTTTTGAATATTCCTTTTCCAGTTTTAAAGCACGGAAAATTTCTCTCAGCTTACGGTTAATACTAACCTCATTGTCATCTGTTATGTTCTTGATAAGCTGTTGTGTTATCGTTGAACCTCCGTATTCGGAGCGTCCGGTAGCAAGGCTGAGTACGGCTCCTGTTGTCCTGTACCAGTCAACACCCTCGTGTTCCCAATAGCGCTTATCTTCAATCGCTATCTGAGCGTCTATCATTTGCTGAGGAATATCCTGAAAATCAACCCATACACGGTTTTCCGTGGAATACAACTGTTGATATTCCTGCCATTCCTCATTTTCATCAAGAACCATTACTTTACTGGTTTGGCTGAGCTTCATATTACTAAGATTTATATTAAGCGGTTCGTTTGCGACATCAATAATATAAAATGTCATAGAAATTAACAGAACCAGACCCGTAATGAGCATAACCAAAAGAGATGTTGCAAGTATCTTTCCCAACACCGAGAATATTTTAATCGTAATTGACGCAGCAGATACGGAAGATGTCATTGACGTATCATCTTTGTATTTGCTAATATCGGTTTTTCTCATATTATTTTTAAAGCCTCCCAAAACTGCGGCGCATTTGCCGACGTCCGTAAAATATTGTATTCCGAAAATGTAAACAATTAAGTTTTTACAGCTTATCTATGTTATTATAACATAAAATAATAAAAATGGAATAAAAATTTTTGAAAATGAAAATTTAAGTTTCAATATCTATATTTTGTTAAAAAAAATATAATTTAATACGAATAATTAAGTGATTTTTCCCCAAAAATAAAAACAGGGGTGAAGTTCAAATGAAAAATCTTATTATTATTACGGGAAGTATATTATTTATATGTTTATTTATCACATCGGTAATTTTACCGTCCGCCGCAAATGCCGACGCCCAAAATATTTCCGATGCGCCCGATATATCATCAAGCGCACCGTTGGAAACTTCAAAAGAGAAACCGTCGGAAAATTCAAAAGCATACGAATCGAATACACAAAATATAACATTTATTTTAAAAGATTACAACAATTTTATTTCGGTATTTCAAAGCGGTAAAGAAAAACCGATATATATAAGCGACACTTGTGTGAGTGATTTACCTCAAGCAGACATTGACAGACTTAAAAAGGGTATTGCCGTGTCTGACAAAAAGGAGCTTAAAAGGCTTATTGAAGATTATTGCAGTTAATAAAATCAGTATAAAACATTGTATAAAATATTTCTGTAAATAGCAATGCGAGATATTTTTACACGCATATTTTTGAACGAAAATTAACTTTGTTTAATTTTGTCAAATATTTTTATTCACATTTTTTGTATATATATGACAATTTTTATATATTTTTTTGCACGTTTTTATATTTTTTGCTTTTAATTAGTGTGACATTATGAATAATTTGTGACATTTTAAAAAAAAAGGTGACAATTGCAGAAAAACAGTGTATAATAATAACTGTAAGCTATTATTTTATTATTACGTTTGGGGGTAATAACAATGTACAGTATGATTTCTTATTGGCTAAAGTATTACAGACACGAATGTGGTCTGACTCAACAGCAGGTAGCCGACCGTCTAAAAATTGAACGATCGACTTACACCTACTATGAAACGGGTAAAACTAAACCCGACATTAATACGCTTATCAAAATAGCCAAGGTTTACAACATTAACTACACTGCTCTTCTTGAAGGTGTTGAAGATGAGCTTGAGGCCGCCGTTGCCGATATAGTTTCGGGTGCAGCCGATGAGGACGAAAGCCTTAAATATCGGACACACGCGACGACAAAATATGAGGTTGAACTTCTTTTTGTTGTCCGCAATCTTACTCCAAAGCAGAGAAAAGAAGTTATGACACTTGCCAAAAAACTGGTTTCTGAATCTGAAGTTAACAGCTAACTTAAAGTTACATAAACCTGAATCGGGAAGATTTCCTTTTAACAGGAAATTTTTCCCGATTTTTTTATTATCACAACACACTTAAATACTTGACCTAAACTTTTAACTTTTGCAATATTCACTTATGCCTCGCGAATATACTTTTTTGACTTTTGCAATATTCACTTACGCCGCGCGACTGTACTTATCTCTTGCAGTACGAGCGAACGGAGTGAGCGACAACGCGAATCGCCCGCGCCGGCTCGGCGCCACCAAAGGCTCTGCCTTTGGAATCCGCAAGCCTTTGAAAAGGCTTGACCGAAACTTTTGATTTTTGCAATATTCACTTATGCCGCGCGAATATACTTTTGACTTTTGCAATATTCACTTACGCCGCGCGACTGTACCTATCTCTCGCAGTACGAGCGAACGGAGTGAGCGATAACGCGAATTGAGAGCGCAGGCACTGCGCAGTTAAGGGCTTCGCCCTTAAAAACCCACCAAAGGCTCCGCCTTTGGAATCCGCAAGCCTTTGAAAAGGCTTGACCGAAACTTTTGATTTTGGAAACATTCACTTATGCCGCGCGAATATACTTTTGACTTTTGCAATATTCACTTACGCCGCGCGACTGTACTTATCTCTTGCAGTACGAGCGAACGGAGTGAGCGACAACGCGAATTGCCTGCGCCGGCTCGGCACCGGCGCCGAGGAGCTTATAATAAACTGATTGTTAATTTCTTTATTTTCATTTTCTGTAAATCTTAATGAGATTTACAAAACTGCCATACCGTAAACAGCCTCCAGACAAATCTGTGAATGAATAAAGAATTTTTCCTTGTCAATGCTTTCATCAACATCATGAATATGACAGTTGTCACCTTTTTGTACAGGACCAAAAGCAACTCCGTTGTTTTTAAGTGTCCTTGCATAGGTTCCGCCTCCGGTAGAATACAACTCACATTCCTCTCCGGTCACGGTTTTATAAGCATTTCTCAATACGTCCATTACCTGTGCATCTTCACCAACCAAAAGCGGAGGCTCATGATTTATAACCTTTGTACGAAGTCCGTCATAAGATGCACGTTCGCTTACTTTATCAAATATTTCGGTACTGTCGAAAGTTACAGGATAACGAATATCAATAAGCGCCCTTGAAATATTCTCGTCAATATCCACGCATCCCACATTTACCGTCAAAGCTCCGGATTCATTATCCGAACAAGCAATGCCAAGCGATGTGCCGTCAGTTTCAAGCCCGACAGCGTCATCTATAAAGGCACAAAGACTTCCCAAAACCAACTGTCCGAAATCTGCCGCAAGTATTCGTATTAAATGCGTAGCCATATTCAAGCCCTGTTCGGGTACTGATGCGTGAGCCGCCCTTCCCTTTGCGACAATCTTCAAACCGTCCATAGTATATACAAAATCATATTCACCGGGTTTTGCGTCGGCAAAACGTCTAAGACGATGATCCTCGTTTTCGGTACAGTCAATAAGCGCATAAGCCTTTGAGGGTACGGCATTTACCGCATTTCCCGAATGGAACTCTGTAAGCGTTGTGCCGTCGTGGCGTGATGACGAAATTTCAAGCTGTAAAATACCCTTTTCGCACCTGCATATTCCGTATTCGCTGTCGGGTGTAAACGCCATAGAGGGCATTTGTTCCGTTCCAAAATATGTTTGCATATCGTTCATACCAATCTCTTCGGCAGCCCCGAAAATGACCCGTATACGCCTTTTGGGCTTTACCCCGCTGTCTTTGAGCGCTTTTAAACAATATAAAGCAACAATTGCAGGTCCCTTATCGTCAACAATTCCTCGTCCGTAAAGCTTGCCGTCTTTTTCGGTCAGCTTATATGGTTCAACGCTCCAACCGTCACCCGCAGGTACAACGTCAACGTGCGCCAAAACTGCGGCAAGCTCTTCTCCCTCACCGTACTCGGCGTGACCTGCAACACCCAAAATATTTTTTGTTTCAAATCCCATTTCTTTTGCCCTGCCAAGAACATACTCCAATGCTTCGGCTGCGGATTGCCTATCTGTTGAAGAAACGGATTTTATTTTTATAAGCTCATCAATATCGTGTAAAATTTCGTCTTTATATTCAAGTATCTTTTCGCCGAAATACATAAAATCATCTCCAAGTATAATTTCTTGTAAAAATATCCTTTATTAATTATAATCCCTAAATTTTGTTTTTATTATCATAATCGGAAGGTTCTGAAGCATTAATTATTTTTTCCTCTATTCTGTAACGGGGACGCTCCTTTACTTCACCGTAAATTTTGCCGACATAAGTTCCGACAATACCTATACACAACATTTGCAGACCGCCAAGGAACCATATCGAACATATTGTTGATGCCCAACCCGCAACGGCACTGCCCATACAAAATGACACAAGCGCATATATAAATCCAACAACGCTTAAAGCGCATATAAAAATCCCTATGTTTAATATAATTTTTAAAGGCTTAATGCTGAATGAAGTTATACCGTCAACAGCAAATTTAATCATTTTTTTCAGGGGATATTTTGACTCTCCCGCAAACCTCTCGTTTCTTTCGTAATAAACATAATCGCTTCGGTAGCCTATAAGCGGTACAATACCCCTTAAAAACAGGTTAACCTCTTTATATTCCGATAATGCGTCAAGAGCCTTACTGCCCATAAGACGATAATCTGCGTGGTTATAAACTATATCTACGCCAAGCATTTTCATAAATTTATAATAACCCTGAGCGGTAGATCTTTTAAAAAACGTATCTTTTTTTCGGTTATTTCTTACACCGTAAACAACCTCGCAACCGTCAATATATTTATCTATAAATTGATCTATTACGTTAATATCGTCCTGAAGATCGGCATCAAGAGAAATCGCACAATCGCATTTTTCCTCTTTTGCAGTCATAAGCCCGCTTAAAAGAGCATTTTGGTGCCCTCGGTTATGTGCGAGCTTAACACCGCCTATATACTTATTTTCTTTGCTGTATGCGGAAATTATGCTCCACGTTTTATCCTTGCTGCCGTCATCAACAAAAATCATACGGCTATCTTCGTCTGCTTTGCCGTCATCAATAAGTGACAGAAGTTTTGAGTTCAATCTTTTTATTGTTTCGGGAAGCACCTCTTCCTCATTGTAGCAAGGAATAACAAAATATACCTTTGGCAATCAAATCTCTCCCTTCGTGCCGAATTTACAAAAACATCATTATATGTATCCTATGTATTTTAACACTGAATAAACAAAAAATCAACCGAAAATTTTTACTTTGTGTAAATTTTGCTCAGTATATAACAAATAAGG
>CANQBK010000047.1 GCA_947589485.1 uncultured Clostridia bacterium
TCGCGCGGCGTTAGTTATTTTAACCATAATTAAAAGTTTCGGTCAAGCCTTTTCAAAGGCTTGCGGATTCCAAAGGCGGAGCCTTTGGCGGGTTTTTAAGGGCGGAGCCCTTAACTGCGCGGAGCCCGCGCGGGCGATTCGCGAAGTCGTTCGCTCCGCTCACTTGTACTGAAAACCATAGGTACAATCGCACGGCGTTAGTTATTTTACCCATAATTATTCAGGAAAAAAGAAAGCAAAAAAATTATGGGTAGACTTATATAAAATAACTTTCACTTAAAGATTACTCCCGTATATTATAGTTACGGGGGTGATTTTTTATGGTAGCAAAAAGACACCGTAGAAGAGGCAGAGGTACGCAAAAAAAATTATTTGTTTTTATGGTTTTGCTTTTGATACTTACAATATTGTTTTTGGAATTGCGTTTAAAGCCGATTGTAACATATACCGCAAAAACATACGCTCAATCACTCGCAACAACTCTTATAAATCAAAGCGTTGCGGACGTACTCGGAGAAATGAATATAACCGGTGAAGAACTTGATACAATATCCCGCAACAATGACGGCAGTATAACTTCAATAAGTTCAAATACGGTGCTTACAAATAAACTGAAAAGTGCCGTCACTCTCCGTGTGCAGGAAAATATTGTAAATATTTGCGGCTATCGTGTTGACGTACCCTTGGGAACTGTTATTGGCGGTGAGCTTATTAGCGGACGTGGCCCGTCAATACCGATATATATATCACTTTCGGGTAATGTGGACAGCGATTTTGTCAGTGAGTTTGAAAGCGGAGGAGTAAACCAAACCGTTCATAAGCTCTCAATAAGGGTATGTGCAAAAATTACCGTGGTTATGACTTTTTCGTCGGCTGTAACCGAAGTGGAAACTTCCGTGCCTGTTTCGGAAAACGTAATAGTCGGAAATGTTCCGTCGGGAATGATTTATAAAGATACAAACAGCAAATAGATTGGCGAAATTATTCTGTATGGAATGATTCATAAATAAAATTACCGACAAGCACGGTGTATCCTTTATCGGAAACACGGACTTGTCGGTGTGTGAAATGTAAATTTGTAAATTTTTGTGACGGCAATTATAACATAGTTTACGAATTTGGAGTAAATATATTTTCTTTGTTCGGCATATAACAAAATTATTGAATTTTTTTGATAAATATTATATTATTATTTTATCGACATATTTGCATTGGAGGTGTTTTTTTGCTTAAAACAATGTTAAATAAAATAGGTTCCGCAAAAACACAAAAAATTATGTTTTCTTTTGTTCTTGCATTGAGCCTGCTTGCAATAATTTTTACTACGGTATCGCTTCAAAAAGACAATACTCAGGACGAGGACATTTGTTATGCCGAGGCGTTGGTGAACTCCGTAAGTACATACTCGGAAACCGACCCGAACGGGAATATATCGGAGCATTACAATGTCCGTTTATCGTTTTCAATACAAAATGAAAATTACAATGATATTTTGGTTTATGACACGGTTTCGGCTGAAATAGGGGATACTGTTACAATAAAATATCACGATGGAAGTCCCGAATTATGCGAAATTGTTCCTCCCCAAACCTTTGACTTCGGTTTGTTTGCACTGTATTTCTTTTTTGCATTTCTTTCTGTCGGCAGTATAGCCGTAATAGCCTTTATTTCCAAACACGAAAGGATAGAACGGCATAACGAGATTCGCCAACAAATAGAAGAACAGCATCAAAAAGATGAAGAGGAAATCAGCTTTGCAAAAAGGGAATATTATCAGACCGAACCGAACCCTTTTGACAACAGCGACAAATATAATTCAACGGATATTTATACGGGTGACGACAATCCTTTCGACGACAAGACCGATTACAGCCAACAATACAACCGATATGAAGTCACCGATTCTTTCTGCGATGCGGAATCATCATATACGGGTTACGAAAATCAAGACAACGGCGACGGTTTTGACGGCGCTCGTTCGGACCCGTTTTCAGACAATAACGATTACAGCAATACAATGCCGAACGGAGGACTTGATTCTTATGCGGACCCGTTCGCACCGTATTCGGGTTATGACGACAAAAAATAATTTTTTGCGGACGGTGAATTATACTATGAAAATATTCAAAATAACAGCTATTTCATTACTTGTTTCCGTTTTACTTATCTTTTTCGGTTGTGACACTGTTCGGGAAAGCAGTGTTAGCGGTGGAGTGCTGACGGGAAATGGTGAATCGGCTGAAAGCGTTGTTGAGGTGTCACAGGAAACAAGAGAGGATTATATTTCAAGGATCAACAAATACTATACTAAGTATTTTGTTCAAAAGCTGGACGACAATATGCTGAAGTATTTTTCAATCATATACTCAAACGCCGAAAATTTTCAGGCTGATGTCGATTTCGGAACCGAAATTCAGTCCAAGGACCTTGACATAATGATGTATTTGCTGAATTACGACTGTCCCGAACTTATCCATACCGCAGGAGAGTATATTCCGAAATATGTTGATGAGGAGCATACACGCGTTTCCGGAGTAAAACTGGTATTTATTATGAACAGAGAACAGCGTGATTCGGCGCAAAAAAAACTTGATGTGTTTATGGAGGATTTGATTAAAAAAATAGGTTCAAAAGCAGACCTTGAAAGAGAAAAGTATGTATACGATTATTTGTTTAACAATACTGTTTACGATGATAAGGATACATATTCCGGCTCAATATACGGAACAATAATAAACCATAAAGCACGGTGTGAGGGATTGTGCAAGTCGTTTATGTGGTGTATGAGAAATCTCGGCAACAAATGCCTTTGTGTTTCCGGTACGCCGAAATGGGAAAATGATTCGGAATTTTCTTCACATTCGTGGAACATTGTACAAATCAAAAATAAATTCTATCACCTTGATATAACCATTGATAATATGAATACCGACGAACCCGGAAAAAATCCGCCTACTTACGGATTTTTTAATGTATCGGACAAAGAGGCTCTGGAAAGCCGTTCCATTGACGATGTTTACGTCAATTTAGGTATTCCGGAGTGCAATGACGAGAGTATAAATTATCACAAAATGAACGGCTTGTATGTAAACAAAACAGATGATATAAAAACCCCATTTACAAATATTCTTTTAAAAAATTTTAAAAACGGTATTTTGGATAATTTATCCGTAAAATTTGAGTCTTCCGAAAACTATGACGAACTGGCGGAAAAAATAGACGATATAATTTCCGATTTTTTGAGATCAAACACGGAAACGAACTATCATTACAAAATCTATTACAATGATTTGACAAGAACCATAATATTACATGCGGCACCGTCGGAGTCTTCGGAGTCTTCGGAGTCTTCCGACTTATCGGACGTATGACGTAAAGCGAATATACCGTGCAGGGAGGGTTTATTGTGAAAAGCAAATTATCGCTTTCGAGAATGGGTATGCGTGGGAGCGTCGTTCTTATTATAATCGGCGTTTTTATACTTTCGCTGGGAATAATAGTAGATTTCAACGGCAGGAGACTGCCCGACAGTGCAGGAGAAACAAAAGCCGAAATTACCGCGTTTATAACAGACAGCGATTCCAAAATAGAGTCAACTTCCACTGTTGTTTCGTATACCGTAAACGGCAAAAGGTACGACAATGTAGTTTTGAAACAATATCAGGCATCGTGGGAAAAGGGAGATAAAATAGATATATGCTACAATATTGACAAACCTGTGCAGGTATGGACAAAAACAATGCAGTACAGCGGTTTGATGATAGTTATTTTTTCCGTGCCGTTCCTTGCTATCGGTCTTTATAAGATAATTCAGTTTGCGCGTATAAGGGTCAAAAGCCAAAAGGAAGTATCTGACGAATATGACGAGGAAAACGAAATGGACGCTGAAAACGGAATGAAGTTCAAAATCTCAACGGTTATTATTCCGTTCGCGGCAGGTGTTCCTTTCACATTGCTGGGACTTATACTCGGTATGCTGAACGACAACCGTTTAATATCGTTAATTATAACAACACTCGGCGTGTTTGCCATACTTGCCGGAATAATAGCACTTATTAATTTTATCTGTAAAAAACAAAGTGCAAAAAGTAAATCGAAAAACGGTCCGTTTCACGAATAATCGGATACGGTCCGTTTTTCGGTTTATTAACAGAAAATGTATTGATTTACATTTTATTTTACTTTTGTCCTTTATTGTGGTATTATAGGTTTAAATGTAAATTATACAGATAGAGGTGTGTTTTGATTTTGAGCAAAATTAAAATTTTTCCGTGTAAGCTGAACGGGACAATATCCGTTCCGCCGTCGAAAAGCGCCGCTCATAGGGCGATAATTTGCGCGTCGCTTGCAAAAGGCAAAAGCGTTATTGAACCTGTTGAACAGTCTGATGACATTAAAGCAACAATTGAGTGTATGACCGCATTGGGCGCAGATATTTCCGTTGACGGTAAAACTCTGACGGTTGACGGTACAAATACGTTCAAAGCAAGCTCCTCCGTTCTTAACTGCCGCGAAAGCGGTTCCACGCTCCGTTTTCTTGTTCCCGTAGCGGCAGCGGGCAGCGTAAGCGCGGAATTTGTCGGTCGCGGGCGTCTTCCGCAGCGTCCCATAGGAATTTATCTTGACTGTTTGCCGCAAAAAGGGGTGCGGTGCATAAGCAGCGGAGGGCTTCCGCTTAAAATATCGGGCAGGCTGAAAAGCGGTACATATAAAATCCCCGGAAACATAAGCTCGCAATTTATAACTGGTCTGCTTCTTTCATTGCCTTTGCTTGACGGTGACAGTGAAATAATATTGACATCTCCCGCGCAATCAGTCGGTTATATAAATATGACTTTGGATATAATGAAAAAATTCGGGGTGAATGTCGAAACCGCGCCCGACGGGTGGAAAATAAAAGGCGGTCAAAGCTATGCGGCAGGAAATTTTGCCGTTGAGGGCGATTGGTCACAAGCGGCCTTTTTTATGACAGCCGCCGCAATAGACGGAAAAATAACGATAGATAATCTTAATCTTGAATCACGGCAGGGCGACAGGGAATGTATGGATATTTATTCCAAATTCGGCGCAGATATTGCCGTGAACAAAGACGGAAGTATAACGATTTCCCATGGGGAACTTCACGGAATTGAAATCAATGCTCTGAATATTCCCGATATGGTTCCCGCTCTTGCTGTTACGGCTGCGTTTGCAAAGGGTACGACGGTAATTAAGGGCGCTGCTCGTTTAAGACTGAAAGAAAGCGACAGGCTTGCCGCTATGTGCGACGGACTGTCAAGACTTGGCGCAGACATAAAGGAAACGGACGACGGACTTATCATAAACGGCGCCGATTTTCTCCACGGCGGTATGGTAAACGGTTATAACGACCATAGGGTGGTTATGTCGCTTGCCGCAGCGTCCGCAGGCTGTAACGGAGAAATTATAATTTCGGATATGGAAAGCATAAATAAATCATATCCGTCTTATTTTGAGGATTTTGAAATGCTTGGAGGTAAAACCGATGTCATCATGGGGTAATGCTGTAAAAATATCCATATTCGGAGAAAGCCACGGCAAGGGTATAGGCGTTGTTATCGACGGCTTGCCGTCGGGTGAAAAAATTGATTTTGACGAGATATGTATTCAAATGGGCAGACGCGCTCCGGGAAAGGATAAAGCGTCTACGCCGCGTCTTGAAAAGGATATACCTGAAATTATGTCGGGTATGCTGAATGACACGACCACGGGAGCACCTTTGTGTGCAATTATAAAAAACAGCGATACACGCTCGCAGGATTACGGCAATCTGTTGACAAATCCCCGTCCCGGCCACGCCGATTATACGGGTCATATAAGATACGGCGGATTTAATGACATAAGGGGCGGAGGACATTTTTCGGGCAGACTGACTGCTCCGCTTGTTTTTGCCGGCGCAGTATGCAGACAGATACTTGAACGCAGGAACATAAAAATTGCGGCGCATATTTCCTCCGTGGGCAAAGTAAAGGATAAATGCTTTGACGGGGTCAACATTTCCGATGAGCTTATTTCCCGCCTTTCAAAGACTACCTTTGGGCTTATCGACCAAAATATTGAAACTGAGATGCGTGAAGTCATAGAGGAATGTCGTATGAATCGTGACAGTATAGGCGGTACGGTTGAATGTGCAATTGTCGGATTTCCCGCAGGCGTAGGTTCTCCGATGTTCTACGGTATAGAAAATGTGATTTCATCAATTGTTTTTGCTGTTCCGGCGGTAAAAGGAATTGAATTTGGCGCAGGGTTCGGAGCATCAGAGCTTAGAGGAAGTCAAAATAATGACGAGTTTTATTATGACGGCGATACGGTAAAGACACGGACTAACAATCACGGAGGAATTTTGGGAGGAATAAGTTCGGGTATGCCTATAATATTCCGTACAGCCATCAAACCTACACCGTCCATTTCACAGAGCCAGAAAACCGTGAATCTTGCGGAGCATACGGACAGCACGCTTGAAATACACGGAAGACACGACCCGTGTATTGTTGTAAGGGCGGTACCCGTAATAGAATCGGCGGCGGCTTTGGCAGCTGTAAATCTTCTTGCGGAGGTGCAAAAACTTTGAGTTTGAAACCGATAAGAGATGAAATAGATAATATTGACAAGCAAATAATACAGCTTTTTACCGAACGTATGGAATGTTCAAAAAAAGTTGCTCAATACAAGTTGGAAAATGGTATGCCGATTTTCAATGCGGAACGTGAGCGGGAAATTCTTGATTCCGTTGAAGAGAACGCCGGTGTTTACGGTGGAGGAGCAAGGCAGTTATATTCGGCTATACTGGAGATAAGCCGTGCATTGCAGCACGATATGCTTGGGAGCGGAGAAAAACTGAAAAATGAAATATTAAGTGCCGCCGACAATATCCCGTTTGAATACGACAGCGTAAAGGTTGCCTGTTTCGGAGTGCCGGGGACGTATGCTCATCAAGCTACAAAGAAAATATTTTCAAAATGCAGCCCCGATTTTTATCCGTCGTTTCAAGATGTATTTTCGGCTGTTCGTAATGAAGAGGCAGATTTTGGCGTAGTACCGATAGAGAACAGTTCGGCGGGTTCCGTAACAGATGTTTACGACCTTATGCTAAAATATCGTTTTCACATTGTGGCAGCCTGCGATATATCGGTAAATCACGTTCTTGCGGCAAATGCAGGAACAAAGTTGGGGGATATATCAAAAATATATTCTCACCAACAGGCGATTGCTCAATGTTCGGACTTTTTCAGAGCGCATAAAAGCATAAAATCCGAAGAATATATAAGTACAGCGGCATCTGCGAAGATGATTTCGGAAACAGGGGACAAATTTTCAGCCGCAATTTGTTCTGAGGAAGCAGCCGAACAATACGGTCTTGAAATTTTACTTAGAGGATTCCAAAACAATCCAAACAACACGACAAGATTCATTGTAATATCGAAAAAGCTGTACATAGAAAAAAATGCCGATAAAATAAGCCTTTGTTTTTCGCTGCCGCACGTTACGGGTTCGCTTTACAGCACTTTATGTCGTTTTGCGGTAAACGGACTCAATCTTACAAAAATAGAATCCAGACCTATATTCGGTTCTTCTTTTGAATATCTGTTTTATTTGGATTTTACGGGAAATGTAATAAACGAAAACACTCTTCGTCTTTTATGTGCGCTGTCAAATGAGCTTGCCGAGTTTTCGTTCCTCGGAAACTATACGGAAAAATAGTTTGAACAAAGATTTTAATTATTGCGAAACCAAACAATTATGGGGAACCCACACAATGGGTTCCCCATAATTGTTTTGATGTTAAGGGCGGAGCCCTTAACTGCGCCGGCTCGGCGCTATGTGTCTGCCAGTTTTTTTATGATGCCGCACGCCCTGTAATGGTTTAACGGATAATAATCAATCGGTACGTTCTTCTCCTCCGCAAGACGTAATATCGGCGCAAGCTCCGCGCTCTTTCTGTCATCTTCTTTGATAAGAATTTTGTAAGGGACTCTCCTTAAAAGAACACGGGTTGTTTCACCGATACCGGGCTTTACAAGATTGATGTCATCAATTCCATACCGCTGTGCTATTTCCTTGACTTCATCAATTCCGTATCCGCTTTTGGAAATGGACTTTACAGACGGAGATAAGGAAAAATTTTCTTCAATGGAATTAATAAAATGATATGATAAATCTTTGTCCTTAAGCTCTCCGTAATAAGCGGCACCGTGAAAATCGTCTTTGCCTATTATATCATCTCTTAAAAATGTCCTGCTTATCAATCCCGAAACAGTACAGTTAAGGCAAGAACTCGGAATGAGTATATCCTCGTGTGTTCCGCATAAATTCGTCACGTTTGCAGGGTCGGCAACAACCGCTATATCCGACGATACGCCGTCAAATTCGCAAATCGCCTTTTTTAGCTGATTTAGTATTGCGCCCTTTCCTATCCAACCGTCAACAAATAGCAAGCTATCGGGGAAATATCTGTTTAAGAGATATTTCATTGCGTTTTTGTCTATTCCTTTTCCTCTGATTATTGAAATCGAAAAATGTGTTATATCAATATCGTACCTAAATTTTATGTACCTTTTAAGTAATATTCCTATCGGTATTCCTGCTCTTGCAAGAGATACCAAAACAGTATTTTTGCCTTTTGATTCAATTATTTTTTCTGCCAGTTTTCCCACTGCATCGGCTGTCGGCTTGGCAAAGCTCTTAAGAGCCTCCATATAAATATCCATATATCGCTGTGTAGGAACATATTCTATCGGAAGCATTTCGCAGTAATGTCTGCCCGACTGTATAAGCCTCTCCCGTTCTTCGGTGGGCAGCGGCTTTACCATACCTGTTATATCCTTTAAAAGCAAAATAACGTCATTTTCACTGTATGAACTTTTCAATTCAGCACCACCTTATTATATCTATATTTTCGTTTCCTGAATGTTGTAAAGCACCGATAAGATTTTCCGTTCCGTTTTTCTTTAAATCGGAATCAGTTATTACAACCGCTCTGTCATATTTTTCCAAATCGTATATAAATGTTCTCCTGCCGTTTTCATATAAACTGTCAAGCTCATATCGGCAATGCAGAGGATAGTCGGGATTACTGCTTACGGCAATGGGACTTCGTGTGGTGGAGTGACATTTTACGTTGAATCCGTTCTTTTCAAGTATATATGCCGTGTATATTGCAGGATACATAAATTCCTCCGTTCCGATTACCAAAACGGTTTGTCCCTTTTGTATGTTTATTTTTTTGATGATTTCATTTGCAAGCTCTTTACAGGCTTGGTTATATTCCTCGGCTTTAACCGCACGTCTGCCGTTTACCCAACCGCCGACGGTGTGATAATTGACCGATTCCGAATTTGTACTGTATGTTTTTATATACTCTCCGTCACAATTGTATTTTTCGGCAAGGCTTATGTACGGCTCGTGATTTGTCTTTACAAGGTATTTTGTCGATATGTCGTTTTCCCTGTACCTTTCAATCGCCTCTTCGTTCATTCCGTTAAGCAGTGACGCCGCAAAAAAATGTATCTGTTTTTGTGGATATGTTTTTCTTATAATATTTACAATTTTAAGAATGGTGTTTCCTGTGGTAATTTCGTCTTCCACAAACACTATATTGTCAATTTTTTCCGCTATAATATCAAGGTCTGTTTTGACGAGCCGCTGTTCAGATGCGTGACTGTGTGATTCGGTAAAAAAAAGATACTCTGCGTTTTCAATATCCTCACGGGTAGTCTGCATATAAAATCCACCGAGATTGACGGCTGTACGCGCGCCTATTGCCGTTGCGGTTTCGGCAAAACCTATAAACAGCGTTTTTTTACAGTCTATTGTGCCTTTAATTTTATTTGCAAGACAGTCAAACAATTTCAGAGCGTTCGACGGAACGGTCGGAATATGTTTTGCCTGAAAGCGGTTGATTACAAGATAGTTTCTTTTGCTATTGTTTTCACGTTTTGCAATTTTAACCAATTCAGATTCTTTATACAATTTATATTATTCCTCCATAGAATTTATAATGAATTTACAAGAGCTTTCCTTTTAGTATCCAGTTCCTTGCCTGTGTTATTTCAACGTATTGAAATGTTCCTATAAGTTCGCATTTTCCCTCAAATTCAACAATAATATTATTTTGTGTTCTTGCCGAAAGGAGATTGTTTTTTGTCATTTCCTCAACGAGAACACGGTATTTTTTACCCACCATAAGCGCACATCGTTTTGCGGCGATTTCTTCCTGTACTTTTAAAAGTTCTGCGAACCATTTTGATTTTTCCTCATAAGGAACAGGGTCGTCCATCTTTGCGGCGGGCGTACCCACACGGGGAGAGTATATGAAAGTGAAAAGCGAGGTAAACTCCACCTCTTTTATAAGCTCAAGTGTTTTTTGAAAGTCGCTGTATGTTTCTCCGGGAAAACCTACTATAACGTCGCTTGTGAGGCTTAAATCGGGTATCTTGCTTTTTGCGTAATTTACGATTTCAAGATAACGTTCTTTGTTGTACCGACGATTCATTTGTGAGAGTATGCGGTCGCTTCCCGATTGAAAAGGCAAATGTATATGATTGCATATTTTTTCGTTTGCCGCAATCGTGTCTATAAGCTCTTTTGAGGCGTCTTTTGGGTGTGATGTCATAAAGCGGACATAAAAATCTCCGTCTATATCGCTTACATTTTTAAGCAGTTCGGCAAAGCTCGTTTTTTCTTCAAGACCTTTACCGTATGAATTTACATTTTGTCCCAAAAGAGTTATTTCTTTGTAACCTGCGGAAACCATTTTCTTTGCTTCGTCAAGAATGACGGAGGGTTTTCTGCTGCGTTCGCGTCCGCGCACATAAGGTACAATACAGTATGAGCAGAAATTGTCGCAGCCGTACATAATGGGGAGCCAGCCCTTAAAGCTGCCGTCACGGTGAATAGGGAGCCCCTCATATATGTTGCCGTCATCGTTTCCGCGTTCAACGATTCGTTTGCCTGTTGTTACCGCATTGTAAATCAATTCGGGAAATTTATGTAATGTATGTGTGCCGAACACAAGACCGACATAAGGAAAACTCTTATAAATTTTGTCGGCAATATGTTTTTGCTCCATCATACACCCGCACAAGCCTATAAGCAGCGACGGTTTTTTTCTTTTGCAGGCTTTAAGCGCACCAACATTGCCGAAAACCCTGTCCTCCGCGTGTTCACGAACGGCGCAGGTATTAAAAATTATAATGTCTGCTTCTTCGGGGACTTCTGTGAAAGAACACCCCATTTTTTCGAGCATACCTTTTATTTTTTCGCTGTCCGCGACGTTTTGCTGACAGCCGTAAGTGCGGACTAATGCTTTTGGCTTACTGTTGTTTGCACGAATAAAAAGTATATCTTTGAGAAGCTCGGTATATTCCTCTTGTTTATTTGGAATTTGAGCTGTATTAATTATATCCGCCAAAAATTTTACCTCCGTTTTTTTGTAATTGCGATTAAATAATATCATATTTTTCGGGGGTAATCAAGACGGTGCGGAACTTACTCATATCAATCGGTATTTTAAATATCGGGTAGGTTTATTTTGGGAAATGAAATCAATGACGAAAAAAGTTTTACATTCATTTTACAATACTGTGCTAACGGATTTAATGTTTGTTATGTATTATATAATCATACTAAAAAATAAAGGAGAATTATGAAATGAGAAAAAGAGTTTTGACATTTGCACTTGCGGCTGTACTGGCTGTTACGACTTTTGCGGGATGTTCACAAAAAACGTCCGATACGGTATCTGCCGACGGCTCGACTTCAATGGAGGAGGTTATAGGTATACTTGGCGAGGCATTTATGCGTGATAACAGCGATATTACATTTACTTATAATCCCACAGGTTCGGGTTCGGGTATCAGCGCGGTAAAAGAGGGACGATGTGATATAGGGCTTTCCAGCCGCAGTCTGAAAGAGGAGGAAAAGGCGGACGGACTTACCGAAACCGTTCTTGCATACGATGGTATTGCTATAATAGTCAATCCGGACAATTCGGTATCCGATTTAAGCGTTGAACAGATAGCTTCGATTTTTACAGGTAAAATAAAAAATTGGAAAGATGTTGGTGGAAAAGACGCGCAAATAGTTACGATTGGTCGTGAAGCGGGAAGCGGGACCCGTGACGGATTTGAAACTGTCACAAAGACCGAAGATAAATGTGAATACAGACAAGAGCTTACCTCGACCGGTGATGTAATTACAACCGTTTCCGGCAACTCTGCCGCCATAGGTTATGCTTCGCTTGCAGCAGTAAAAGACAGTGTAAAGCTGCTTTCTGTCGGAGGTGTTATTCCGAGCGAAAAAACAATAAAGGACGGTACATATACCGTGCAGCGTCCGTTTGTTCTTGTTACAAAAACAGATGAAAAGCTTTCCGATTCGGCGCAGAAATTTTTTGACTTTGCGACGTCCGACGATGCCGTTAAGCTGATTTCCGACGCAGGTGTTGTGGCGGCAAATTAAGAGCCGACATAAAATGCGTATTTGGTTATTTTAGGAAAGGAAGTCAAAGATGAAAACAAAAAATCGGCTTTTTGAAAACACTGTTCACGGAGTGTTTCTTATTCTCGGTTTAATTACCGTAGGGTGTGTTTTGCTGATTACGATTTACTTAATTGTTTCGGGTATTCCGGCTATATGCAAGATAGGATTTTTTGAATTTTTGTTTGGAACCGAATGGGCGTCAACGGCTGCGGAGCCGTCCTACGGGATACTGCCGTTTATTCTTACAAGTGTTTACGGGACTGCCGGTGCTGTACTTATCGGCGTACCAATCGGAATTTTGACTGCTGTTTATCTTGCGAAAATTGCGCCGCCAAAAATAAAATCGGTTGTAACCGGTGCCGTTGGTCTTTTGGCAGGAATACCTTCGGTTGTTTATGGTTTGGTGGGTATGTTGGTTCTTGTGCCGGGTATACGCACATTATTTAATGTTCCTGACGGTGCAAGTCTTTTGGCGGCAATTATTGTACTTGCGGTTATGATTTTACCGTCTGTTATCAACGTTTCCGTTACGGCTTTGGAGGCGGTGCCAAAAGAATATGAGTATGCTTCTCTTGCTTTGGGAGCTACACCTTCGGAAACATATTTTAAAGTGTCTGTACCTGCGGCGAAAAGCGGTATTGTCGCTGCCATAGTGTTGGGTGTGGGCAGGGCAATCGGAGAGTCTATGGCGGTTATGATGGTGTCGGGAAATGCAGTAAATATGCCGTCACTGTTTGAAAGCGTAAGGTTTTTGACAACAGCCGTTGCAAGTGAAATGTCTTATTCTTCGGGTTTGCAGCAGCAGGCGCTTTTTTCCGTTGCACTTGTACTGTTTCTGTTCATTATGCTTATAAATGCAACATTAAACTTCTTTTTGAAGAGAAACAGGGGGGAATAAAAATGGAAAATCGTTGTATTTCCAAGAAAAGAAAAGCATATATGGTGTTAATGCGTTCGTTAATGCTTTTTTCAGTCGGCATTACCTGTGCCCTTGTAATTTTTATGATAATATATGTATTGGTAAATGGACTTCCGAATATTACGTGGAAGCTTTTATCCGGAAAGCCGAACTATATTGATGGAAATATAGGGATTTTACCCGATATTCTCAATACTCTTTATATTATTGTAACAGCATTGTGCATTGTGATTCCGATTGGCGTCGGTGCGGCGGTTTACTTGACAGAATATGCCTCAAACAAAAAATTGGTTTCAATAATAGAATATGCCGCAGAAACACTTTCAGGAATACCATCTATAATATACGGTCTTGTCGGTATGTTGTTTTTCTGCCAGTTTTTAAATATGAAAACATCACTTTTAGCCGGCGCTTTAACTCTTGTAATAATGAATCTTCCGACTGTAATGAGAACAACACAGGAGAGCTTAAAAACCGTTCCGCAAAGTTATCGCGAGGGTGCTTTCGGTTTGGGAGCCGGAAAATGGCGGACAATAAGAACAGTAGTGCTTCCGGGCTGCATAGACGGAGTTATTACCGGGTGTATTCTTTCAATAGGTCGTATTCTCGGTGAATCTGCCGCGCTGCTTTTTACTGCCGGAGTTGCTCATGTTTTGAATGGTTTTTTTGAAAGCCTGTCAAGTTCCGGCTCAACATTAACGGTTGCTTTGTATGTATATGCAAAAGAGCGCGGTGAATTTGATGTCGCCTTTGCGATTGCGGCTATTTTGATGATACTTACATTATTGATTAATTTTCTTGCCGCATCGGTAGGCTGGTTTTTTAAAAAAAGGAGGAATACTTAATATTATGATTACCGTAAATAACCTGTGCCTGTGGTACGGAAGCACACAGACGCTTCATAACATAAGTATGGAAATACCGGAAAAATCCGTTACTGCGCTGATAGGACCTTCGGGCTGCGGTAAATCTACATTTCTTAAAACACTGAACAGAATGAACGATCTTGTTCCCGGTGTAAAAATTACGGGAGAAGTTATCTATAACGGAAAGAACATTTTTTCTTCTTCTGTTGATGTAAATATGCTGAGGAAAGATATTGGTATGGTGTTCCAAAAGCCGAATCCTTTTCCGATGAGCATTTACGACAATATTGCTTACGGTCCCCGAACCCACGGTATAAAAGGACGTATGAAATTAGATGAAATAGTGGAACGTTCTCTGCGTGACGCGACTATATGGGATGAAGTAAAGGATAGGCTTAAAAAGAATGCGTTGGGGCTTTCGGGTGGACAACAGCAAAGACTGTGTATTGCCCGTGCATTGGCTGTTGAGCCTGACGTACTGCTTATGGACGAACCGACAAGCGCTCTTGATCCTATTTCTACATCTAAAATTGAAGAGCTTGTGATTTCTCTGAAAGAAAAATATACTATTGTTACGGTAACTCATAATATGCAGCAGGCTGTAAGAATTTCGGACAAAACGGCTTTTTTCCTTTTGGGAGAAATGATAGAGTATGATGATACCGAAAAAATATTTTCAATGCCGTCGGACAAACGGACAGAGGATTATATAACGGGGAGGTTTGGATAATGAGAACAACATTTGACGGGCAAATAGCTTTATTGCACAAAGAGTTGATTGAAATGGGAGCTTTGTGTGAAGAATCAATTGCAATATCGGCAAAAGCCCTTGATAAAGGAGATTCGGAGCTGGCAAAAGAGGTTTTTGATTATACTGTTAAAATTGATCAAAAGGAAAGAGACATTGAAACTATGTGCATCAGGCTTTTTATGAAACAACAGCCCGTGGCAAAGGATCTCAGGGTTATTTCTTCCGCGTTAAAAATGGTAACCGATATTGAGCGTATAGGTGTAAACTCCGGTGATATTGCCGAAATTGTCACTATGGGTCATATATCTGCCGAACAAGACAAGCTGAATATTAAGGATATGGCTTGTTCCACCATAAAAATGGTTAGCGACAGCATAGATTCATTTGTGCAAAACGATATGGAGCTTGCAAAGTCGGTTATTGAGTATGATGACGTTGTAGACAGTCATTTTGACAGAATAAAAACGGCACTGACGGAAAGAATCAGAAAATTTGGAGGTGACGGCGAATATACTCTCGATTTGCTTATGATAGCAAAATATTATGAGCGTATGGGTGACCACGCTTCGGAAATTGCAAGATGGGTACTGTATTCTCTTACCGGAAATAAAGAAGGTTGAATTTATGCGAAAAATCGTTGTACTATTATATTATTGAAGAAAGCGATACAAGATGTTAAAATTTATATGATTTCTTTGTTTTGCCTGTGTTCGGACTTTAATAATATTTTATGTAAAAAGGGGAGCGAACTGAATGATTTATTGCGTGGAGGATGACAGCGGTATACGAGATTTAATGATATATACATTAAATTCCGTGGGCTTTGACGCCAAAGGTTATGCTTGCGGTACCGAGCTTTTTGCCGCGCTTAAAGAAGAACTGCCGCAGTTGATTATGCTTGATATTATGCTTCCGGGAGATGACGGACTTGAAATACTGAAAAAGCTGCGAGGAAAATCTTATACGGCAAATATTCCGGTAATTATGGCAACTGCAAAGGGTACGGAGTACGACAAGGTACTTGGGCTTGACTTGGGTGCCGACGATTATCTTGCCAAGCCTTTCGGTATGATGGAAATGGTGTCGCGCGTAAAAGCAGTATTGCGTCGTACAGAACCTAAAAATAATGTTAATCTTTTACAGATAGGGACTTTGACGCTTAACATAAATGAACATACGGTTTCGGTAAACGGTGAAAGAGTGCAGCTTACTTTAAAAGAATATGAGATTTTAAAAATGTTTATGGAAAATATAGGTTTGGTGTTTACCCGCGACAGGCTTCTGCAAAGTGTGTGGGGTTCGGATTATATCGGAGAAACGCGCACGGTAGATGTTCATATCGGTACTCTACGAACAAAGCTGGGAGATTGCGGAAATTATATAAAAACTGTGCGCGGCGTAGGTTACCGAATGGAGGAAACTAAATGACAAGGCGTATTTTTCGTTCTATTTTTGCGGTTGCACTGTGTGTCTTTTTTTCCTCTGTAATACTGTTTGTGAGTGTACTTTACGGATATTTCTCCGATATGGGAGCAAATCAGTTAAAAACACAAACGGAGCTTGCCGCCAAAGCCGTAGATGATGAGGGAATTGAATATTTAAAAAATTTGAGCCTGCAAAATATAAGGATTACTTGGATAAACAGTAACGGTTCGGTTTTATATGACAGTGATTCAAATATTGATAAAATGGAAAACCATTTGGAAAGGGAAGAGGTAAAAGAGGCATTGTCGAGCGGATACGGAGAAAGCTCACGATATTCGGTGACCTTACTTGAACGCTCGCTTTACAGTGCAAAACGTCTTTCGGACAACTCTGTGATTCGTCTTTCGGTTTCTCAAAATACGTTGCTGACCTTAATGCTGGGTATGTTTCAGCCTATATGTATTATTTTTGTAATAGCGATAATACTGTCGTTTGTTTTGGCATCAAGGCTATCCAAAAGGGTCGTAAAACCGTTAAACGAACTTAATTTAGACAAACCGACAGAAAACGAGGTATATGAGGAATTATCGCCGCTGCTCAACAGGATAAATATTCAGCAGCAGCAAATAAAGCATCAACGGGACGAACTTTCACAAAAATGTGAAGAATTTGATGCGATAACCGAAAATATGTCCGAGGGAATACTTCTTTTAAATGCAGAGGGTAATGTTATAGGCATAAACCGTGCCGCCCAACGTCTTTTTAAAACCGACAAATCGTGTATCGGAAAACATATATTGTCTGTGAACCGAAGTTC
>CANQBK010000048.1 GCA_947589485.1 uncultured Clostridia bacterium
GCGCAGTTAAGGGCTCCGCCCTTAAAAACCCGCCAAAGGCTCCGCCTTTGGAATCCGCAAGCCTTTGAAAAGGCTTGCGCGAAACTTTTAACTATGGCTAAAAAAACTAATGCCGCGCGAATGTACTTTTGGTTCTCAGTACGAGCGAACGGAGTGAGCGACAACGCGAATCGACAGCGCAGGCACTGCGCCGAAACTTTTGACTATGGGAATATTAACTAACGCCGCGCGAATGTACTTTTGGTTCTCAGTACGAGCGAACGGAGTGAGCGACAACGCGAATCGAC
Source organism: uncultured Clostridia bacterium (assembly GCA_947589485.1). Classification (GTDB taxonomy): domain Bacteria; phylum Bacillota; class Clostridia; order Oscillospirales; family Acutalibacteraceae; genus UBA1213. The sequence continues at coordinate 288 of CANQBK010000048.1, forward strand.
AGCGCAGGCACTGCGCCGCGAATCGACAGCGCAGGCACTGCGCCGAAACTTTTAATTATGGGTAAATAAACTTATGCCGCGCGAATGTACTTATTGTTTGCAGTACGAGCAAACGACAGCGATTATATTTTGTCGATATGCCCTATATGGCATGACGGCTTTTTTCTTTTGCCGTCGTGCGGAAGGTAACAAATTATTTGAGTTCGCTCGATAATATAATTCACAATAGTCAAATAGCAGTTAATTTGCTGCCGGTTTCATCGGTTATCCTATTTATCGAATAGCTATCAGGATTTCCGGTTAAGTTATAACGATATGTTTCGCCAAAAGTTGGTGACAATTCAATATCATTATCTGTCTTAATTTCGTTTCCGTCTTGGACAATAATATAAATCTCAACTGTTAAGTTGCTTAAATCTGAATCTTCCGAAAAATCCTGTTTTTCAAACGATATGTCGATTTCCTCTCCCGGTTTGATTGGAATAACATTCTCTTTGATTACAGACAGTGCTTCTCCACCGCCAACCGGAATACCGTCGATTAAATATTCATAGTGAACTCCGTATATGTTGTTTTCTGAATTTTGTCGGATGACAATACAGAATAGATCGGTGCTTGATGAACTTGCTTGAGATGAATTTGTTCGGTTAGAACAAGCTACGAAGTTAGTACATAGAACAGCCATAATAATGATGAATGGTATTGCCTTTTTCATAACCTTTTACCTCGTATACTCGTATATTATTTATCCTTTTTCCTTGTCAATAAAAAGCCAATGACTGCGCCTATCAAAATAATCGGTGCTGCTCTGAAGAATAACCATTCAAATGCGTGAAATGCTGTCCCCATAACGGCGGTTTCCGGGTCACTGAAATCCCACCCCAAATATGGACTTCCTAACACCGCTAAAACTACAAATATTACTACAATGGACACACACAGTATGAGAAATAGACCATGAAGTGCTTTTCGTTGCATGTCCTTTTTTCGTGCAAGCTGTAAGTTGATTACCTCCAGCTTTTCAGAAATCGCTTTTAAGTCCTCAGCCGCTGCTTCCACGACAGTTTCCCCAAGCAAAGTGCTTACCGGCGTTTCAAGCGTCTCCGATAATGAGATCAACATTTCGGAGTCGGGAACAGATAATCCGTTCTCCCATTTAGAAACTGTCTGCCGTACTACATTCAGCTTGATAGCAAGCTCTTGTTGTGAAAGTCCTTTTGATTTTCTGATTGTTTTAATGTTTTCACTTAACATTTGGCATAGCCTCCTCTATTAGCTTTTGCGTTATAGGCAATAGGAAAAATATGTTCCGCCTACAAAATGAATTATACATAAACCAACCCGTTGCAGCAAGCAACGCATATTAACATTTGCGTTATTTTGCCGCAATAACTTAAAAAAAGAAATTTACACAAGCTCACATTATGTTGTACTCATAACCAATGATCTCTTCAAGACGTATATTATGAATTATTTTAGCTGATCAGGGGAATTATATAGACATATCCAAGCGAAAGCAGAAACAGTAAAATGTATGCAGATGAACGGAAAAGCCATGGTACGGACGATAGGAAAAGACCGATACCGTTTTACATAACTCTATTTTTTAATACACAAACTAATACAGATATAAAAATTAAACTGCTTGCATTGTACTTAATGTATAATACAAGCAGTTTACTATTCTGTTTTCATTTTACTTACCTCAATCAATACTGTTAAAACAAATCACTATACGTCCCTGTTCGTGTTAAATAGAGAATTAACTCATCATCAACTATTTCATAAATCAATAGCCAATCCGGAGTTATATGGCACTCTCTGCATCCCTTATAATTACCAATCAGATTATGATCTTTGTACTTTTCATCTAAGGGTAAACCTAACACAAGAGTATTAACTACATCATTCAGCAACTGTAAATTATATCCACGTTTTTTTGCTATTTTTAAGTCTTTCTTGAACAATGATGTTAAAACAATTTTGTACTTTTGCTCATAACTTATCATTTTCAAGATCCTCCAACACCTCACTGAAAGAGTTATATACCTTTTTATTTGGATTTTTTTTCAAATCTTGAACTTCCTGAATTGCTAAAATAGTATCTGCATTTGGTATGTCGTACCGGATAACACTCTTCATATATTTAACGATATTTCCCTTTACGTTCTCTCCATGCTTGCTTACAATACTCTTGAAAGCATTATAAATATCTCGATCCATAACAAACGAACATGTAACAGTATTGTTGTTCATAAAACCACCTCATCTATTTTTTACTAAGTAAACTAACGATTATTACTTAGTATATTTATATAATAGCACATATTTTCAGAATGTCAATACTATTAATTCTATCTATGTTTTCTTTTTCATAGATACGTCTAAAAATTGATTTAGATATTACTATCTGACACATCTTTATCTTTGCACTGCCAAACACCACCATAAAAAAGCAGACACATCATCAGAATAAAACTCCGAATAATGTGTCTGCTTTAATTTCAGTCATTTAAACTATTGCCGTAAAAACTCTTTATTTTATAGCCTCGTAAACGGCAACCGCGCAAGCAACTGTTGCTCCAACCATCGGGTTGTTGCCCATTCCGATAAGTCCCATCATCTCAACATGAGCGGGAACCGATGACGAACCGGCAAACTGTGCGTCGCCGTGCATACGTCCCATAGAGTCGGTAAGACCGTATGAAGCAGGACCCGCACCCATATTATCGGGGTGAAGTGTACGACCTGTACCGCCGCCCGAAGCAACCGAGAAATATTTGAAGTTGTTTTCGTTAGCCCACTTTTTGTATGTACCTGCAACAAGATGCTGGAAACGTGTGGGGTTGGTTGAGTTACCGGTAATTGAAACTCCGACTTCTTCATGCTGCATAATTGCAACGCCTTCACGAACATCGTCGGCACCGTAACATTTTACGGCTGCTCTCTCACCGTCCGAAAATGCTCTTTCTTCAACGATCTTAAGCTCTGATGTGAAATAATCAAACTCTGTCTTAACGTATGTAAATCCGTTGATTCTTGAAATTATATAAGCCGCATCTTTGCCAAGACCGTTAAGAATTACCTTCAAGGGCTCTTTTCTTGCTTTGTTTGCATTACGCGCAATACCGATTGCACCCTCGGCAGCAGCAAAGCTCTCGTGTCCGGCAAGGAACGCAAAACATTTAGTTTCATCTCTAAGCAGCATTGCGCCAAGATTTCCGTGACCCAAGCCGACTTTTCTTTGCTCTGCAACCGAACCGGGAATACAGAAAGCCTCAAGACCTTCTCCTATTGCCGCAGCCGCGTCCGAAGCGGACGATACGTTTTTCTTCAGAGCAATCGCACAACCGAGTGTATATGCCCAGCTTGCATTTTCAAAAGCAATGGGCTGAACGTCTTTAACTATTTTGTACGGATCGAATCCTTTGTCAATGCAGATTTGACGTGCCTCTTCAAGATTGGCAATACCGTATTGGGCAAGGCATTTCTCAATCTTTGGCATTCTTCTTTCCATACCTTCAAATGTAACTGCCATAATTAAGTTCCTCCTCACCTGTTATTCTTCACGGGGGTCAATATACTTAGCCGCATTGTCAAAGCGTCCGTACTGACCTATGTTGTTTTTATATGCTTCGTTCGGCTCAACACCGTGACGAATATCCTCAAGCATCTTGCCGAGCTTTACAAACTGATAGCCGATAACTTCGTTATTTTCGTCAAGAGCCGTTTTAATTACATAGCCCTCCGCCATTTCCATAAAGCGTACACCTTTGGCGTTTGTGCTGTACATTGTACCTACCTGAGAACGCAAACCTTTTCCAAGGTCATCAAGACCTGCGCCGATGGGAAGACCGTCCTCGGAGAATGCTGTCTGAGTTCTGCCATAAACGAGCTGTTCAAAAATGTTTTTCATTGCTGTATTGATGGCGTCGCATACAAGGTCAGTATTAAGGCATTCAAGGAGAGTTTTTCCGGGAAGTATCTCGGCAGCCATTGCAGCCGAATGAGTCATACCGGAACATCCTATGGTTTCGACCAGAGCTTCCTCAACTATACCGTCTTTTACGTTAAGTGTGAGCTTACAGGCACCCTGCTGAGGAGCGCACCAGCCTATACCGTGTGAAAGACCGGAAATATCTGTAATTTCCTTAGATTTTACCCATTTGCCTTCTTCGGGAATAGGTGCGGGACCGTGATGCGGACCCTTTGTTACAGGACACATACTTTCCACTTTACTGGAATAAATCATGTGAACTAACCCCTTTCGATTGATAATCAGTATTAAAAAATACATATATATTATAACATTTTTCGTCAAATAAGCAATAGCAATTTAAAACTTTTCACGCTTTATGGGTCATCAATTCCCCGAAACAATAAATATAAAAATAAACAGCGGATATAATAATTATATAAACCGAAAAGGGAGTGTTTAATTTGTCCGTAACGGAAATTACCGATGAAAATTTCGAGTCGGAGGTGCTTTCCTCCAAAAGACCCGTACTTGTTGACTTTTGGGCGTCATATTGTTCACCGTGCAAGATGCTTTCTCCTGTCATAGACAATATCGCAAGGGAAAATCCCGACATTAAAGTGGGAAAAGTAAATGTTGAAAAAGAACAGGAGCTTGCCGGTAAGTTCAATGTTATGAGCGTGCCGACGCTTATGGTATTTAAAAACGGCAAAAAGGTTTCTGCTATGATCGGAGTTCAGCCAAAAGAAAAAATTTTAGAAATGTTTTGATTTGTGACGCTTTCAAATTAAATTAAAACAAAAAACAAGGTGTAAAATGATACAAAACAGTATATCATTTTACACCTGAATTTATTTTCAAAAACATATCATTTTGCCAAGCGCAGTTTGTTAATGCAAAAAGCCGCCGCAGAAAAAATAATAAGAGCTGCCACATTTACAATTACTATGCTTGCTCCTGTTGGTGTTGAGTAAAGATATGATATTACCAAGCCCACAAAAAAACAAACTACCGAAACGACCGCCGAGCTTATCATAACGCTTTTAAAGCTCTTAAATATCCTCATTGACGTCATTGCGGGAAAGATTATAAGACTTGATATAAGCAGCGAGCCCATCATCTTCATACCGATAACTATGGTAAGTGCCGTCAAGAACGCTATAATCATATTGTAAACGCCGGCTTTAATACCGGTCGCCCTTGCAAAACTTTCGTCAAACGTGACCGCAAAAATTTTATTGTAAAAAAACACAAACACCAAAAGTACAATTGCGGACAGAACTATGCAAAGCCACATATCGCTTTCCGACATAGATATTATGCTGCCAAACAAATAACTGTTTATATCTGTCCCAAGTCCCTTAGACATAGTGGCAACCATTATTCCGACCGCAAGGGACGCAGTTGAAATAAGAGCTATTGCCGAATCGCCCTTTATTTTGCTGTTCTCGCTTAATCTCAGCAAAAAAAATGCGGCGACAACGACTATTGGCATCGCGATTACAATTGGCGTCAAATTTGCTATATTGGCGGCGGTTGTAACCGCAAGAGCGCCAAAGCCGACATGAGAAAGTCCATCGCCTATCATAGAGTACCTTTTAAGTACAAGGCTTACTCCCAAAAGCGCGGCACAAAGCGACACAAGAGCCCCGCCTATCAAGGCTCGAACCATAAACGTATATGAAAACATTTCAATAAGCTGATCCATAAATTATAAAATCTCCCGAATTAAATATGTTTTTTGTCAGAGAAAAAATATTGCCCCATCGAGCTTTTCACATACTCCTCGGTTGTACCGTAAAAACTGTTGTCAAAACTTAAATGAAGTATATGGGTGGAATACCTAACGGAAGCGGTTATATCGTGTGAAACCATTATTACCGTTATTTTTTCCTTTTTGTTAAGCTCCTCTATTAAACTGTACATTTCCTCGGTGACAATGGGGTCAAGTCCCGTTACCGGTTCGTCAAGAAGAATTATTTTTTTACCCGCACACAAGGCTCTGGCAAGAAGCACTCTTTGCTGTTGTCCTCCGGAAAGATCTCTATAACAGCGTTTTGCAAGATTTTCTATTCCCAACCGTTTTATGTTTTCCATAGCTGTTTTTTTATCATTTTTGGAATAAAACGGAAAGAGAGCTTTTGCGTTAAGCCTGCCCGATAAGACTATCTCAAACACATTTGCAGGAAAATCCTTTTGAACGGGTGTTTGCTGCGGAAGATAACCTATTTCATTTGCTTTGAGTCCTGACGAGCGGATTATTTTTCCTTTTGACGGTGTTTTTAATCCGAGCAGTCCTTTCATAAGGGTGCTTTTTCCGGAGCCGTTTTCTCCGACTATACACAGGTAGTTTCCGCTGTTTACCTTAAAGCTGAGATTTTTTATTACATCAATATTTTCATAGGAAAAGGATAAATTCTCACAGGAAATAAGCTCCATTTAATACAAAGCCTCCTTTAGGTTTTTCAGATTTTCATTCATAAGCTCAATATATGTCACTCCGTCGTTAAATTCTTCCTGCGTTATGTTATGGCACGAATGGAACATTCTTTTCTTTGCGTCCGTGCTTTCGCATATTACGTCCGCAACTTTACCGCTCGAAAACTCAATTGTGAACACAACGGGGATTTTCTCCTCCCTCACCTTTTCTATAAGGAAAGAAACCGTTGATGCGCTCGGTTCGCTTTCGGAGGCGCACCCCGGAAAAGCCGCATAATATTTAAGCTCGTATTCATCGACAAAATATCTGAACGGAAAGCGGTCGCCAAAAATCAAAGTCTTTCTTTTTGCATTGGCGACAACATTTTTAAACTCGTTATCAAGCGACGAAAGGCGGGTACAGTAATCGACCGTGTTTTTTTCAAATTTCGGCGCATTTTCCTTATCAAGTTCCTTTAGAGCCTCCGATATTTTTTTTGTAATTATAACAGCATTTTTCGGAGACGTCCAAACATGCTCATCGTATTCCGCTTTGCCGTCACTGTTTTCTTCTTCCGTTTCCATACCCTCTACTGTTTCCTCTTGAACATTATCGACACAGCTCATAAGCGAAATGACCTTTTTGGGTTTCTGTTCGTTTGATTCAAGAATATCGTTTACCCATTCGTCCGATTCACCGCCCACATAAATAAACAAGTCGGCGTTTCGTATATTGATAATATCTTTGGGGGTGGGGTCATAATCATGACTTTCCATACCCGGCTTTAAAAGCATTGTAAGCTCTATATTGTCCCCGCCTATTTGACGCGTAAAATCGTATGATGCGAATATTGTAGAAACGACGCTTATTTTAGAGCCGTCAGCGGAACTGTCATTTTCGCTCCGTTTTTCCGAGCAGGAACATAACGTCGTCAGCAATAAAGCAAGCGAAACGATTGCCGCCGCTATTTTTTTCTTCATACACCGTTCCCCTCCTGTCCGTCTTTCACTGTCAGGCACTTTTGACATATTCCGTAAATAACCGTTCTGAACGGGTCTATACGGAAACCGTGTTTTGAAAAAATATCCGAGTAAAGCTCTGCCATACGCTCACATTCAAGATGAAAAAGACAGCCGCATTTTTCGCACATAAAATGAAAATGTTCGCGGCACTCTTTGTCACGGGGAGCATACTGAAAACACGCTCCGTTTGAACCTCCCGTACTGTACTTGCGGACAAGGTTCTGTTTCAACAATTTTTCAAGATGACGATAAATTGTGGTCACGCCTATCGGAGTTCCCTTACTTTCAAAATAATCACTTAATTGATTTACTGTAACGTGGCTGTTTTTGTGTTCAACCATATAATTAAGTATTGCTTCCCGCTGGCGGGTTTTGTATCCGTTTGAACCGTTCATTACAGAATATATACCTCCGCTTATAAAAACAAATTTGAAAAGCATTTTCATTTTATCACCGTACATTATATATGTCAAGAAAATATATATAAAGAAAATGACCTGATATATTTTGTATAAGTCCGTAACCATTTTTTAAAATATGCGTATTATATAATGTAATCAATCAAAGGAGGAATTTGTTATGTGTAACAATAATATTTTTGGTGGAAACGGTTGCTGCTGGATCATTCTTCTTATCATAATCCTCGTATGCTGCTGCGGCAACAACGGAAATAACGGCTGCGGCTGCGGCTGCGACAACAACAACGGCTGCGGCTGCGGTTGCTGATATGACTAAAAAGCCGTAAATTTACGGCAACAAAGACTCCCGACATACCGAAAGGTATGTCGGGAGTTTTCGTTTTATTCAAAATTCAAAACGCCGAGCGGAAAATCATTTATAATATTTATCACGCTGAACGTATGTGGTATGTAAGTATTTATGAGCCTTTTCCTTGCCGGGAGCCTCAAAGTACTCATCATAAACCATTTTAATAACAGGACTTTCGTCGCTGCAGCGATATTCACAATTCAAGTCATAATCATAAATCGCTTTAGCTCTCAATGCTTTATAGTCAACATTGTTACGAACAGTGTCACTTTGCAGAGGCTGACCGCCGCCGTTAATACAGCCGCCGGGACATGCCATAATCTCTACCATTTGGTAATCGGCTTCGCCTTTTTTGATTTTTTCAAGCAATTTTCTTGCATTTCCAAGACCCGATGTTACGGCTACGTTTATCTTTACGCCGGCAACCTCATACGTTACCTCGCGAACCTCTTCGGGACCTCTTACCTCGTCAAAATCAACCTTTTTAAAGTCGCCGTCAAGAGTTCTTGCAGCCGTTCTGAGAGCAGCCTCAAGCACACCGCCTGTTGAACCGAATATAGCTCCGCCGCCGGTTGCCTTGTTAAAAGGCGCGTCATAATCTTCGTCATCAAGGTTTGCGAGATTTATACCCGCACGCTTGATCATTCTTGCAAGCTCTCTTGTTGTAAGAGCAACATCAACATCGTCATATTCTTTATTTGAACGAAGCTCCGGTCTTGTAGCCTCAAATTTCTTTGCCGTACAAGGAATAACACTGACAACAAACAAATTCTTGGGGTCAATATTATTCTTCTCGCAGTAATAGCTCTTAAGAACCGCACCAAACATTCCCTGAGGAGATTTACAGGACGAAAGATTCGGAATAAATTCGGGATAATAATGCTCCACGAATTTTACCCAGCCGGGGCAGCACGATGTAAACATCGGGAGCTTACCGCCGTTTTGTATTCTTTCAATAAGCTCGTTTGCCTCCTCCAGAATTGTGAGATCCGCCGTAAAGTCCATATTAAAGACTTTTACACCCTCACCGAGACGGCGTATTGCTGCTGCCATTTTACCCTCTACATTGGTTCCTATCGGGAAATCGAAGCTCTCACCGAGAGTGGCTTTGATTGAAGGTGCAGTATAGAAAACAACCTGCTTTTCGGGATCCGAAATAGCGTCCCAAACTTTGTCCTCCTGGCTCTTTTCCGTAAGAGCGCCTACGGGACAGCTTACAACGCACTGACCGCAGCCGACACACGGAGAATCGTTAAGGCTCTTGTCGAACGCACTTCCCACATGGACGCTGAAACCACGCTTTATTGCGCCGATTACAGATATACCCTGAACATTTTTACATGCGGCAACGCAGCGCATACATTGAACACACTTGTTATTGTCACGGACAATATACGGAGATTGCTCGTCTATTTCATATACCGGCTCAGAGGACGTAAACCTGTCCTCATCTACTCCGTATTCTGCGGCAAGACGCTGAAGTTCGCAATTGTTGTTGCGTACACATGAAAGACATTTTTTGTGGTGTGTTGAAAGCAAAAGTTCAAGAGTTGTTTTTCTGGATTTAATTACAGCGGGAGTATTTGTCAATACTTCCATACCCTCTTCTGCGGGATAAACGCAGGCGGCAAGCAGACCTCTGCGGTTTTTTGCCTCCACCATACAGACACGGCAGGCACCTATACAGTTAATATCTTTAAGATAACAAAGTGTAGGAATTTTTATGTTGGCCTTGTTTGCGGCCTGAAGAATTGTATAACCCTTTGGTACTTCAACGGGTATATTATTTATTTTAAGATGTACAGTTTCCATTTTGTTATCCCCTCCTTAAACGGTTTTAATTGCGCCGAAGCGGCAGTTTGACATACATACGCCGCACTTAATGCACTTTTTGCTGTCGATAACGTGAGGCTGTTTAACGGTGCCGCTGATTGCGCCGACCGGACATTTTCTCGCACAAAGCGTACAGCCCTTACATTTATCGGGGATAATTTCATAGCTTATGAGTGACTTACATACTCCGGCAGGACATTTCTTGTCGTAAATATGTGCGATATACTCATCCTTGAAATATTTCATCGTGGAAAGTATCGGGTTTGGCGCCGTCTGACCAAGTGCGCAAAGCGACGATTTCTGCATGTGCTCGGCAAGGTCGTTTATTCTTTCAAGGTCTTCGGGTTCACCGTTACCCTTTGTGATTTTGTCAAGATATTCAAGCAGCTTTTGAGTACCTACGCGGCACGGCGTACATTTACCGCAGCTTTCGTCAACGGTAAATTCAAGATAGAATTTGGCTATATCAACCATACAGGTATCTTCGTCCAAAATAATCATACCGCCGGAACCCATCATCGAGCCTATTTCAATAAGGCTGTCATAATCTATCGGGGTATCAATATGTTCTGCCGGTATACAACCGCCGGAAGGACCACCGGTTTGTGCGGCTTTAAATTTCTTTCCGTTCGGAATACCTCCGCCGATTTCCTCAACGATTTCACGCAGAGTTGTACCCATAGGAATTTCAACAAGTCCAACGTTATTTATTTTTCCGCCGAGAGCAAATACCTTTGTTCCGCGGCTCTTTTCCGTACCTATGGAAGAATACCATTCGCTTCCGTTAAGGATTATCTGAGCAATGTTTGCGTATGTTTCAACATTGTTTAAAACAGTCGGTTTGCCGAAAAGTCCTTTTACGGCAGGGAACGGAGGACGTGGATGCGGTTCGCCGCGGTTACCCTCAATAGATGTCATAAGGGCTGTTTCCTCACCGCAGACAAAAGCGCCTGCGCCCAAACGTATTTCCATATCGAAATCAAATCCTGAACCGAATATGTTCTTGCCCAAAAATCCGTATTTCTTTGCCTGCTCAATAGCTATTCTAAGACGCTGAACGGCAATGGGATATTCGGCTCTTACATATACAAATCCGTGGTGTGCGCCGATTGCATATCCGGCAATGATCATAGCCTCAATTATGCACTGAGGGTCGCCTTCAAGTATTGAACGGTCCATAAATGCTCCGGGGTCGCCCTCGTCGGCATTACAGCAAACATACTTTACGTCACCCTGAGAAGCACGGGCAAACGACCATTTTCTTCCCGTCGGGAATCCGCCGCCGCCTCTGCCTCTAAGACCTGAATCGAGAACTTCTTTGATTACATCGTCCGGCGACATTGAGGTAAGAACCTTAGCGAGCGCCTGATAGCCGTCCATTGCTATGTATTCCTCAATATTTTCGGGGTCTATAACACCGCAGTTTCTTAGAGCTATACGAAGCTGTTTTTTGTAGAACGGAGTTTCCGAAAGGGAAAGAATCGAGCCGTCGCTGTGAACGGTTTCCTTGTAAAGGAGATCGGTAACAACATGACCTTCAACAAGATGTTCTTTAACTATTCTTTCAACGCCCTCCGGAGTTGCCTGAGAATAAAATGCACCCTCAGGATAAACTATCATAATCGGACCGAGCGAGCAAAGACCGAAACATCCGGTTCTTACAACAAGAATTTCATTTTCGATTCCGTTTTCTTTAAGCGATTTTTCAAGTGCTTCAATAACCTTTTTACTTCCCGAAGAAGTACAGCCGGTACCTCCGCATACAAGAATCTGCTTGCGATAGCCTGTTTTTTCAGCGAGCTTTTCGCCCTGCTCCTTTACGAGCTTTCTTACAAGAACCAATTCCTCGTGTTCTTTTTTTATTTTGTTAAGTTCATCTATCGTCATCAGTTGCTTCCCCCTTCCTCGGCTATGTACTTATCAATAATTTTATCGACCTGATCGGGGGTCAGCTTACCGTAAACGTCCTCGTCAATCATCATTACCGGCGCAAGACCGCAAGCACCCACACAGCGGCACGAATCAATTGAAAACAGTCCGTCTTCGGTACATTCTCCGCTTTTGATACCAAGTTTCTTTTCAACCTCAGCCAAAATTTTGTCGGCGCCTTTAACATAACACGCCGTACCAAGACAGACGCTTATTCTGTGTTTGCCCTTCGGCGTAAGGCTGAAACGAGAATAAAAAGTAGCGACGCCATATACTTCGCTCAACGAAACTCCCAGACCGTCGGCAACAGCCTGCTGAACTTCTATGGGAAGATACCCGTAAATTTCCTGAGCCTCGTGAAGAACAGGCAACAAAGCTCCGGGCAATTGTTTGTTCCTATCAATTACCTCCTGTAGCTTTTGCTGTTGTTCAGGGGTCCCCCTGAATGTAGGAAGAGTTTTTTCTGCCATTTATATTCCTCCCGGATTTTTATTTATTATAGTCAGAAATCTGAACTAATTTTATTCTATTATACTTCTATTTTTGAATAAATACAAGATTTTTTTTATTTTTTTAGTCAATATTACCCAAAAAAGCTGTACAAATTTTCATAAATCAAATCTGATTTTTTCACTGTAAATTAATAATCAAAATTGATTTCTATTACATTATACACAATAATCCGCAAATGTCAATACGCAAATTGAGTAAATTATTACAATTCAGAACACAAAAATTTTCCGACCTCATTTTCAGTAAAGCGACAAATTTCAAAGAAAAAAATGAAATACTTTCTTTTATTTTGTCATAATAAATCAAACGTCAAAATATTTCGGCACATAATATCCGACAAAGGCTCCCGCCCGTACCCGTCGGTTTTACAATGCAAATTATAATAATTTTACAAACCCGATATTGTGTACATCAAGATAGAAAAAACACCTATTACCATCATAATGCAAAGCACTATACTTACAATGCGTATTATCATCTTTTTTCTTTTGAACATCTTAATCACCCCATTTTTGTCTTTTACTCATATTATAACACAGTATACAAAAAATCAAGCCGTTACGAAAACATACCAAATCAATATATAAAATATTTGCATAAAACACAAAATTTAAGTATGAAATTATCCAAAATTGTCTTGAGTATGAATAAAACAGATTGACAAAATTCTTTTTTTAGAGGATAATTACAAGTGTATTTAAAAACTTGTAAAATTGTCTATAAAATTTCCTTTCCCGTCAGTATAAACAAAAACAAGTTTTTTGCGTATAAATCTTATTTTCTTGTTCGGAAAACGACGAAGCGAAAAAACAAACAAAATTTTTAGTTTGCTGTTTTACGGTAAAAGTTTTTTACAGACCTATTTCTTGATTTTTAAATACCACAGAAAATAAAAGGAGGAACGGATATGGGCTATACCATTGCTCAAAAAATCATTAAAAATCATCTTGTCAGCGGTGATATGACGGTAGGAAGCGAAGTCGGTCTTAAAATAGATCAAACTCTTACCCAAGACGCAACCGGTACAATGGCTTATCTTGAATTTGAAGCTATCGGAGTGCCGAGAGTAAAAACAGAAAGAAGCGTCGCTTACATAGACCACAACACACTTCAAACAGGTTTTGAAAATGCGGACGACCACCGTTTTATTCAGTCCGTTGCAAAAAAACACGGAATATACTTTTCAAGGCCCGGAAACGGAATATGTCATCAGGTTCACCTTGAAAGATTCGGAAAACCGGGAAAAACGCTTATCGGTTCGGACAGCCATACGCCAACGGGCGGCGGTATCGGTATGCTTGCAATAGGTGCGGGCGGACTTGACGTTGCCGTTGCTATGGGCGGAGGTGCTTATTATATTTCAATGCCCAAAATGGTAAGAATAAACCTTACGGGCAAGCTCCGGCCGTGGGTTTCCGCAAAGGATATTATACTTGAAGTTTTACGCATTATGTCGGTTAAGGGCGGCGTAGGAAAAATCATAGAATACGGCGGAGAGGGCGTTAAAACTCTTACTGTTCCCGAAAGAGCAACAATAACAAATATGGGCGCCGAGCTTGGTGCGACAACATCTGTATTTCCATCTGATGAAATTACCAAATCGTTTATGGCTGCACAGGGACGCGAGGACGATTGGACGGAGCTTTCGGCAGATGCAGATGCAGTTTACGATGAAATCATCAATATAGATTTGTCAAGCCTTGTTCCTATGGCTGCATGTCCGCACAGCCCCGATAATGTTAAGACCATTGAGGAAATCGGTCCTCAAAAAATAGATCAGGTGTGCATAGGTTCATGTACAAACTCGTCATATCTTGACCTTATGAGGGTTGCCGCAATACTCAAGGGAAAAACCGTAAGCTCAAATGTAAGTCTGGCAATAGCTCCCGGCTCAAAGCAGGTTTACAATATGCTTGCAAGAAACGGTGCTTTGGCTGATATTATTGAATCGGGCGCAAGAGTTCTTGAATGTGCGTGCGGTCCTTGTATCGGTATGGGACAGTCGCCAAATTCGGCAGGTATTTCTTTGCGTACATTTAACAGAAACTTTGAGGGACGTTCCGGCACAAGGGACGGACAGATTTATTTGGTAAGCCCCGAAACGGCTGCCGCTTCGGCTCTTACGGGAGTATTTACCGACCCGAGAACCCTCGGAGAAGAAGTAAACATTCCTCTCCCCGAAAAATTTGAATACAATGACAATATGATAATTGCTCCTGCTCCCGAAGAAGAAATGGACAGCGTTGAAGTTTTGAGAGGACCAAATATAAAACCGTATCCCAAAACCAGTCCTCTTGAAGATAATATTGACGTTCCCTGCTCTCTTAAGGTAGGCGACAACATTACAACCGACCATATAATGCCGGCAGGCGCAAAAATTCTTCCCCTCCGTTCAAATATTCCTGCCATATCCGAACATTGCTTTACTGTATGTGACAAGGATTTCCCCTCACGCGCAAAACAGCTTGGAAGCAGTATAATCGTTGGCGGAATAAACTACGGTCAAGGTTCTTCAAGAGAACACGCAGCTCTTGCGCCTCTTTACCTCGGCGTAAAGGCAGTTATTGTAAAATCATTTGCGCGCATACACCGTTCAAATTTAATAAATGCCGGTATTCTTCCCCTTACTTTTGTTAACGAAAGCGACTATGACCTTATTTCTCAGGGAGATGAGCTTTCAATCCCGAATGTTAAGTCGCTGATTGAAGAGGGCAAAAACCTTGTTGTCATAAACAAGACAACGGGCAAAGAAATTCCGGTTGAATGTGAGCTTTCCGACAGAACCAAAGATATAATAATTGCCGGCGGTCTTTTGAACTACACAAAGCAAAACGGCTGAAAACAATGTAAAAAATAAATTCAATGTTTTTTACAGCAGTCCTTTAATTATAAAAGAAAGGTTTGAGATTATGGAAAAAATAAAAATGGTCACTCCTCTTGTTGAGATGGACGGCGACGAAATGACGAGAATTATATGGAAAATGATCAAGGATATATTGATTCTTCCTTACGTTGACCTAAAAACGGAATATTACGATCTTGGTCTTGAAAACAGAGAAAAAACAAAAGATAAGGTTACCGTAGATTCCGCAGAAGCAACAAAAAAATACGGTGTAGCGGTTAAATGTGCCACTATAACTCCAAACGCCGAGAGAGTAAAGGAATATAATCTTTCGCAAATGTGGAAATCTCCGAACGGCACAATCAGAGCAATTCTTGACGGTACTGTTTTCAGAACGCCGATACTTGTTAAGGGAATCACACCATATATTTCCACATGGAAAAAGCCCATTACAATCGCACGTCACGCATACGGCGACGTTTACAAAAATACAGAAATGGTTGTTGACGGCGGAAGCAAAGCCGAGCTTGTTGTTACCGACAAGGACGGAAACGAATCCCGACAGATTATTCACGATTTTGAAACGCCCGGCATAATTCAGGGACTTCACAACATTGACAAAAGCATTGGCAGTTTTGCAAGAGCATGTTTTAATTTTGCACTTGACAGCAAGAAAGACCTTTGGTTCGCAACCAAAGATACAATATCCAAAAAATACGATCATCGTTTCAAGGATATTTTCAATGAAATTTTTGAAAACGAATATAAAGATAAGTTTGAAAAAGCGGGCATTACATATTTTTACACGCTTATTGACGATGCCGTTGCAAGAGTTGTACGTTCTGAAGGCGGTTATATATGGGCTTGTAAAAATTATGACGGTGATGTTATGTCTGATATGGTCGCAACGGCGTTCGGTTCATTGGCTATGATGACCTCGGTTCTTGTATCTCCTGACGGAGTTTACGAGTATGAAGCCGCACACGGCACCGTACAGCGTCACTATTACAAGTACCTTAAAGGCGAAACAACGTCCACAAATTCCGTAGCAACATTGTTTGCTTGGACAGGAGCGTTAAAAAAGCGCGGTGAGCTTGACAATACTCCCGAACTTATTGAATTTGCGGAAAAACTTGAAAAAGCAACTGTTGCGACAATTGAGGACGGTATAATGACAGGCGATCTTACAGCACTTTCAACTCTTGAAAACAAAACCAAAGTTGATACCGAAACATTCCTTACAGAGATAAATAAGCGTCTTGCCGCAATGATGTAATCGTATTATTATTCAAAAACATATAACAATCCCTCCGTTATCATATATATTGACAACGGAGGGATTATTTCATGCGCAGTGCCTGCGCCCTCAATTCGCGGCGCCGAGCCGGCGCAGGCGATTCGCGGCGCAGTGCCTGCGCTCTCAATTCGCGGCGCCGAGCCGGCGCAGGCGATTCGCGCTGTCGCTCGCTCCGCTCGCTCGTACTGAAAGCAAAAAGTACATTCGCGCGGCGTTAATTATTTTAGCCATAATTAAAAGTTTCGGTCAAGCCTTTTCAAAGGCTTGCGGATTCCAAAGGCGGAGCCTTTGGCGG
>CANQBK010000049.1 GCA_947589485.1 uncultured Clostridia bacterium
AGCCTTTGGCGGGTTTTTAAGGGCGGAGCCCTTAACTATCATTTTCAATCATATTAGCTTACGCCGCGTCAAGATATTTATTGTTCGAGTTAAGAGTGAGCGAAGCGAACGACTTCGCGAATTGGGGGCGCAGGCTCTGCGCCGGAGCCTTTGGTGGGTTTTAAGGGCAACGCCCTTAACTGCTCAGGCTCTGCACTTAATTATAGAACCACAACAAATTTTGCCCATTTTCCGTATTCACTCTCGGCATAAATCTTTCCGTTATGAACTTCAACAATTGATTTCGCTATTGCAAGACCAAGACCGTAACCTCCGCTTTTGCTGTTGCGTACTTCGTCCTCACGATAAAAACGCTCAAATATTTTCTTTAACTTGTCACGGGGAATACCCTCACCTGTATTGTATACTTCAATTATTTTCTTTCCCGAATGTTCATATAGCTTTACCGAGATTTCTCCATTCTCAAACGAATATTTTATCGCATTGTCAATTAAAATGGTAAGAACGTGTTTTATGGAACTTTCGTCGCCGTAATATTCAATGTTTTCTTCCGCTTGAACGTCTAATTTCCTGCCCATTTCAAACACGGTGCTTTCAAAAGGCAGAACCGTACCGAGAAACAGCTCCGTAAGATTAATTTTTGACATAACAATTTCTTTACCGCTTTTATCGTCAAGACGTGCCAAACACAAAAGCTCATTTACAAGCTCTCCCATTCTGCGGGATTCCGAACCGATATATGACAGCCACTTGTTTTCCCCTATCTCGCTTTCAAGCACCTCGGCATTTGCGCTTATTACGGCAATAGGCGTTTTTAACTCGTGGCTTGCATTTGATATAAACATTTTTTGCTTGTCAAATGTTTCCTTTACGGGCTTAACAAGCCAACCCGACAATATCGTTGCAATTAAAAAGAAAATCACAATAGCTATTCCGCCTATGACCGATGTTGTGACAAACAGGCTTTGATTTGACTGCTTTTGTGAGCTTATGTTAAGAAATACCACAATTCGTCCGTATGATTTTTCCTCGGAATAATAAGCGTACTTTCCTATTTCACCCCCGACTTGTCCCGAAAAAAGCACTTGACTAACATACGGAATTATGTCCGTCTGTTCAACATCTACATCACGATTGACAACAATACCTATAACCTTATCGTATTTATTCAGCAATACGGAAAAATTATCAATATATTCCAAATTATCGTCACGGTAAGGGTCAATACCGCCGTAAACCGTCATATTTCCGTCATCGGAAGCCAGTTGTCTAAGCCTGTTGTTAATTGATGCCTGACTGTTGTTTTGACTTATTACGTTTATGGAAACCATCAGCGCAACAATAATCGCCGACACAAGAACAGTTATAATAAAGGTTATTTTAATACGAAGTTTCTTTATCATTTTGCACCGTCCAAACAATATCCGATACTTCTTCTTGTTTTTATTTGTACTGTTGAATGAATCAAAGCGAGTTTCTTTCTAAGAAAAGAAATATAAACTTCTACATTGTTATATTCGCTGTCATCATCATATCCCCATATTTTTTTTACAAACATTTCTTTAGTGACGATTTTGCCCGCGTTGGATATAAGAAGCTCCATCATTTGAAATTCCTTTCGCCCAAGCAAAACCGAATTTTCGTTGCATATTAACTCTCCTCGTTTCATATCAAGAGTTATATCCAAAAATTTTGGGTTAATGTCCGTAAAAATACCCTTTCTTCGCAGCATTGCACGAATCCTTGCAAGAAGCTCACCCATTGAAAACGGTTTTGTAAGGTAGTCGTCTGCTCCGCAGTCAAGCCCTTTAATCCTATCGTCAACCTCGGATTTTGCCGTAAGAAGCAAAATCGGAGTTTCTATATTTTTTACCCTTAGGTATGTAAGTACATCTAATCCGTTCATTTTGGGAAGCATTATATCAAGTATTATACAATCATAAACATCTGTCAAAGCGTTTTCAAGACCGCTCTGACCATCGTTTGAAATATCGACCTCATACTTTTCCTTTCGCAATACTGCCCCTATTGCCTCCGCAAGTCCGATTTCGTCCTCAACAACCAGTATTCTCATTAAATCGGTTCTTCCTTTCGGTATTAATAATTACAATGTCAGTTCACGTTTATACAAAGGTTACGTTCTGCGTTACGAATCCGACGGTTATTCGGCAATATAATGAAATTACAGCAGACACATAGGTTTTGTTATGTCAAATGCTGTCGTCCGTTTTTGCCTCATCATTATTTTCTTCGGGCGAAAAAAATATATTTACTCCGTTTACCTCTACTCCCTCTTCCGCACGAATCATAATGTACTTTACACCGTCAATAATTTTTGTTTCAAGCATATAGCTTTTTTCGGGATTGACTTTTATAGTGACGTCGGGCGTTTTTATTTCAAACTGCTTTGGGTCTATAATATTCTGCGGATGCAGTCCTGTCCTTTCGCCAAAGCCGTTATTGTATCTTTCTTCAAAATCTACCATTTTCTGTTCGGTTGCTCCGCAGGATTCAAGAACACGCTTAACGTCTTTCTTATCCAAAATAAGCGGTTCGGGACTTTTGTTGTTTTTATGCTCCTCTATCATCTCCGTAAGGTGTTCGTGAACTGATTGTACAAACTCATAACTGCACTCATCGTCCGCTGTTTCCGAAACAAGATGCCTGAATGTTTCTTTTTGCTGTTCGGCAGACATAGGTATGTATGTATTAAAAACAGCCTCGGCAAATTCTTTGTGGTTTTCCGCTGTACTCCTTGTATAATAAAGGGCATTGTATATATTCGTACTTCTGTCGTCAAACGACGGGAACATAAAACCCGTTTCGGGAAAGGAAACCGCCATATCCGCACCTATATTTCTGAACGAATTGTCAAGCGCAAAAAATCCAAGACCGGATTTTGTCAGTTTTACCGGACATATACTGCAAAGAAAATATGTAAACACTTCCTCGGAAGCATCGTAAAGTTCTTCGTCATTTTTGGTTTTTGTCGGAATATCATATACATCACAGGCAAGAAGAATAAGATAATTGTCTTCCGTTATATACGAGTTTATAATTTTCCCGTACAGCTCTTTTACAGTGTCCTCGTCATTAAGCTCGCTGTCTTTCAGTTTCATAAGGAGCTTGTGTTCCTCTCCGTCACTAACCTGCTCCGTTGAAAATTCTATATCATTCAGATTTTTGCCTATACTGCCCGAAAGCGTCCTTTTTAATATTTTAAATATAGATTCGCTCTCTTCAAGAGAAAGAAGGCTTATTGATTGTGTAAACTCCGATATTATTTCTTTCTTATTGTTTACATAACAGCCCCTCAGCTTTGTTATATTGTTTTTATCGGTTTTAAATCTGCGCCTGATTTCCGCAATTTCCTTTTCTGTCATTTATTATACGCTCCCATCTGAAATTTTTAACGATTGATATTATAACAAATTTATTTACAAACAACAACAAATTGTAAAAATAAATATTGCCTGAAGTATGACAAAATGATATATTATATATAGTCAATAAATCGGAGGGATATAATGATATTTGCCGTAACGTACAATAAAGACAATACAATCCATAATCAATTTGAAACCTCGGAATTTTTTAAACTCTATGAAACGGAAAACGGACAAATAATCAATGTTGAAGCCGTAAGCACTCTGGGAAAAAGAGATAACGAGCTTTTGGACATTCTTTCTTTGCTTGAAGCCGACGCCGTTATATGCAACAATATAAGCAATTCTTTGGCGCAGCTTCTTAACGGAGAGGGTATTCTTGTTTACAGCAAGTGCTGCGGTAATGTTGACGCTGCCGTTAAAAAATTCCTTAAAGGCGAATTTTCTTTAGATATAAAAATCACCTAAAGAACATTTTAAATTTTTATAACGTCGTTTTTGTTTTAATTACGGAATCACTCAAGCGTTTTTCCGTTTTCTATATCCGTAATCAAATTTACACGGCGTGTATGCCTGCCGCCCTCAAACTCCGTTGAAATAAAAATATCCACGAGTTTATTTGCAAGCTCGGAAGATACAACATTTTGTCCCATACAAATAACATTAGCGTTATTATGGCGTCTTGTCATTTCGGCGAGCATTTCATTTGTGCATACGGCGGCACGGATACCTTTGACCTTGTTTGCCGCCATAGACACTCCAAGACCCGTTGTACAACAAATTATACCGAAGTCGTACTCTTTATTTGCGACCGCCGAGGCAGCCTTATATGCAAAAACAGGATAATCGACCGATTCCTTTGAAAAACACCCGAAATCATTGTATTCTATTCCCTTTTCATCGAGGTGTTTTTTTATGGAATTTTTTAATTCAAATGCTCCGTGGTCTGCTGCAAGCGCTAATTTCATTTTAAATTTTCCTTTCTTTCTCAATTATAAAAATATATAAAAACTTAAAAACCGCTTTACTTAGAAAGCGATTTTTTTTGTTTAGCCTTTAATTCACGTTCTGCTTGTGGCAGCCTCAAATAAAACGGCTGCAACTCCAAAGACGAACAAAGCCTGTTTTCGGCAGCCAAATTTTCGGCTGCTTTTGCGGTTCCGTAAGCGCGCTGATAGCGAATATTTTCGGGAGTCAGAACCATATTGCATGGCTTGTCCGTATAGCTGTTCCAAAACATCTCTGCGCCGTCACCGACAAGATAAACGGTACCGCTGTAAGATTTTAGTTCCTCTTTCAGTTCGTCAATACTTAACGCCCTATCGGGAGTTAAACGCTGAGGTTTGCCGCCCTCAAGACGAAACATCGCATTATATACTTGACTGCACCGAGCGTCCATAAGCGAACATACGGTTCCGTTTGAAAACGGCAAATTGTATGCCATAGCCTCAAGTGTGGATACTGCCGCACAGGGTTTATTTGCGGGCATAGACATACCCTTTACGGACGAAACGCCTATACGCACACCCGTAAAAGAACCCGGACCCGTATCTGCGGCAAAAACATCTATGTCATTAATATCGGTAGACGTCGTTTTTAAAAGCGTATCTATAAGCGGTAACAAAGTACAGCTATGAGTAGACTTTACGTTCAAAAAAAACTCACCCATAAGCAATCCGTCATTTAACAACGCAACGGACACGGGCGATGATGTTGTATCTATCGCAAGGATTTTCACAGCGGCTTTCCCCCCTCAACTGTTATTTCCCGTTCCGTTTCGGAAATATATTTCATTGTTACGTTAATACGGTTTTCGGGTAAAAAACCTTCAATATTTTCACTCCACTCAATAATCAAAACACCGTTTCCCATATAGTCAAAAAAACCGGTCGTATACAGGTCGTCATAGGAATTAATTCTGTACATATCAAAATGATATACATTGAATTTTCCTTCATATTCATTCACAAGTGCGAATGTCGGGCTTGAAACACAGTCGGAAATTCCAAGCCCTTTGGCAATGCCCCTTGCAAATGCTGTTTTCCCCGCGCCCAAGCCGCCAAACATAGCGACGACCTCCGTACCCTGAAGAGTTTTGGAAAGGCGAACGGCAATTTCTTCCGTTTCTTCGGGTGATTTGCTCAAAAATTTCTGCAAAACAAATACCTCTTTCCGTCAGAAAAGTCCTGAAATTTTACCGTTTGAATCAATGTCTATTCTTTCAGCCGACGGGCTTTTCGGAAGTCCCGGCATAGTCATTATATCGCCCGTATAGACAACGACAAAACCCGCACCGTTGGACAGACGAATATCACGGACGGTTATGTTAAAATGTTCGGGCTTGCCCAAAAGCTCAGGATTGTCCGAAAGCGAATACTGGGTTTTTGCAATACATACGGGAAGATTGCCTGCACCGAGTTTTTCTATGTCGGCAAGAGCCTTATCGGCGGCGGTAGTATATACAACACCGTCGGCTCCGTAAATTTCGGAAGCGACCGTTTTAATTTTTTCTTTTATTGTAAGATTATCGGAATATATCGGTTTAAAATCAGACGGTTTTTCAGCGGCGGCAACAACTTTTTCGGCAAGCTCCGTACCTCCGTCACCGCCCTTTGCAAAGACCTCGGAAAGGGCAAAATCCGCTCCCATTGATTTACAGTAATCCTCAATATATGAAAGTTCGGCGTCCGTATCCGTTCCAAAACGGTTTATCGCAACAACAACGGGTACACCGAATTTACACATATTGTTAATATGTACCCCAAGGTTTACGATTCCCTTTTTGAGTGCGTCCATATTTTCCACGCACAATTCGGATTTCGGAATACCTCCGTTGTATTTTAAGGCACGAACCGTTGCGACAACAACAACCGCCGACGGTTTAAGTCCTGCCTTACGGCATTTTATATCGAAAAATTTTTCTGCACCGAGGTCGGAACCGAATCCCGCCTCCGTTATGCAGTAATCAGCCAGTTTCAATCCCAGCTTAGTGGCTCTTACCGAGTTACAGCCGTGCGCGATGTTTGCAAAAGGTCCTCCGTGCATAAGCGCAGGCGTTCCCTCAAGAGTTTGAACAAGGTTGGGTTTTATTGCGTCCTTGAGGAGCGCCGCCATAGCTCCGTTTGCTTTAATGTCTTTTGCGAAAATAGGAGTACCCTCAGTTGAATAAGCGACCAAAATGTTTCCAAGACGTTCTTTCAAATCGTCAATACTGTCGGCAAGGCACAATATCGCCATAACTTCACTTGCAACGGTAATGATAAAGCCGTCCTCGCGCGGTACGCCGTTAACTCTTCCGCCAAGACCTGCAACAATATTGCGGAGTTCGCGGTCATTCATATCAAGACAGCGTTTTATAAGTATTTTCTTTACGTCTATTTTAAGGCTGTTACCCTGCTGTATATGGTTGTCAAGCATTGCACAAAGAAGATTATTTGCAGATGTTATCGCGTGCATATCGCCCGTAAAGTGAAGATTTATATCTTCCATAGGTATAACCTGAGAATATCCGCCTCCGGCGGCTCCGCCTTTTATTCCGAACACAGGACCGAGAGACGGCTCCCTCAACGCTATTACTGTTTTCTTTCCTATTTTTGAAAGAGCGTCGCCAAGACCTACCGATGTAGTCGTTTTTCCTTCTCCCGCCGGTGTGGGATTTATCGCGGTTACAAGTATCAGCTTTCCGTCATTGTTTGACGATGTTCTTTTTATAAGCTCTTCTGTCAGCTTTGCCTTGTATTTACCGTAAAATTCCATTTCGTCAAAAGTAATACCGAGTTTTTCGGCAATTTTTACTATCGGCTCCGGTTGTGTACTCTGGGCTATTTCAATATCTGTAAGCATAAAATTATCTCCGTTTCCTAATTACCGTATAACAGTATTTGATACAAATACTATAACACAGAAAACAAAGTTTCGTCAACAACCGCAGGCACGGTAAAGAAAAAGATATTGAGATAATACGGTATTTGTCTTATGTCGCACCTAAATACCTTTTGCATAAATAAACAAAAACGGGACGCATACAATTTTTTATGCGTCCCGCTATTCAGCTTATTTTTTTGAAAGTCTGTTTTTTATAAGGTCTGCCGTTTCTTCGGCGAGCCTTGTTATCTGATTTTCGTCAAGACCCTCAAGCATTACACGGACAAGAGGCTCCGTTCCCGAAAGGCGTACAAGTATTCTTCCGCTGTCGCCGAGTTCGTTCTTTACGCTTTCTATTTTATTCTTTATTTCGGCATCGTCATAAAATCTCTCTTTTCCCTCGGGAGTAACCTCCACATTCAAAAGGACCTGAGGATATTTTTTCATCAGCTTTGTAATATAGGACAGCTTTGTTTTTCTTTGGTGTACAATGCTTAAAAGCTGGGCGGCGGTAAGCTGACCATCGCCTGTTGTCGCATAGTCAAGAAAAATAACGTGTCCCGACTGTTCTCCGCCGAAATTATAGCCCTCTCGGCGCATAGTTTCAAGTACATATCTGTCGCCGACGTCTGCCGCAGAAAATTTTATATTGTTTTCATCACAGAAGCGTCCGAATCCCATATTTGACATAACCGTACCCACTACCGCATTTTTTTTGAGCATTTTCTTCGAGGAAAGCTCCATAGCGCAAACAGCCATAATAAAATCCCCGTCAACAATTTTGCCCGTTTCGTCAATCGCAAGACATCTGTCGGCGTCACCGTCAAATGCTACGCCAAGCTCAACATCATTCTCCATTACATATCTTTGCAGGTTTTCAAGATGTGTTGAACCGCAGTTATCGTTTATATTTGTGCCGTCCGGCTTGTCAAAAAGCATTTTACAGTCGGCTCCCAAACCGGTAAACAACTTTTCCGCAGTACGGGAAGCCGAGCCGTTTGAACAGTCTATCGCAACTTTCATTCCGTCAAGTCTGTGCGGCACCGTTTCAATAATATGGCTTATGTAGTCATCTGCCGCTTTTTCAGCTTTTTCGACACTTCCCAAACCGCTGCCGGTAGGCAAATAATAAGGTTTCGCTTTGTCAAGAACAATAGATTCTATTTCATTTTCAAGCGCATCGGGCAGTTTAAAACCCTCGCATGAAAAAATTTTAATCCCGTTAAATTCAAAGGGGTTGTGTGAGGCGGAAATCATAATACCTGCATCTGCATTGTATTTTCCGATAAGATACGCTACCGCAGGCGTCGGTACAACTCCCAGCAATACAACATCTGCACCAACCGAACACAGACCCGCAACAAGCGCTCCCTCAAGCATATCCGATGAAAGTCTGGTATCTTTTCCTATTAAAATTTTCGGGTGTTTAAGATTACCGCTTTCGGTAAGTACCATTGCGGCAGCCTTTCCTATGTTCATTGCACGTTCGCATGTAAGCTCGGTATTTGCGATCCCTCGTGCGCCGTCGGTTCCAAACAGTCTTCCCATATTTATTTATCTCCTTATATAATGAATTTGACCTGTCGTCAATTTATATATTTTATGTTTCCAAAGCACGTCTTAATGAATTTTTATCGTCTTTGTAAGCGCACAGAAATGCGGTGCCGGCAGCATTGTCTGTCGAATATTCAGGCTTTGCGAAAAAACAGCCGAATTTTTTTTCCAAATATTCTTTTATGATCCTGTCGGACATAACTCCGCCCGCAAAAATCACAGGTAATTCCCCGTGCTTTTTTAACAGCTCCGCACACATACGCTCAATTGTAATTTTGATATACTCCAAGCATAAAGCCGCAACCGATTCTTTTGGTTCCCCGTTTTTGTATGCTTTGGCGCATATATTTTCAATACCCGAAAGACAGCAATCGCAGCCTTTCAGTGTTGGTCTTACATTAAATTTTACGGTATTTTTTAACGCAAGTTTTTCCAGTTCCGCTCCGCAGGGAAAGCCAAGTCCCAGCATAACGCCCACCCTGTCAACAAGCTGACCCGCATTAAGGTCGAGTGTTTTTGCGGCAAGTTCCGCCGAAAAAATATTATCCTCGTCGGGGCGCACAATCAGCGCCTCTGTCGTACCGCCCGATATATGAAACGCAAGAAACGCTTTGTCCATAAGCTCACAATGTCCCGACGAATAAACTGCCGCCGCTATATGACCGCTTTGGTGGGAAAATTTATACAGCGGTACATTCAATGATTTTGACAATATTTCGGCAGCAGAAAGTCCCACCGTAAAGCACGGCATATATGAGCCGTCAACGTCCCTCGGACGTGAGGAAACACCGACAGCCGTTATTTTCCCGTCAAAATCCGCAAAAATTTTTCCAAGGACTTCGGGGAGCTGCTGTACATGGTGAAAAACGGCGTCACTCTGCCTCAAACCGCATTGTCCCTGCTTTACGGGAAGAAGTTTTTTTGAAAGTATCATTCCGTTCTCGGGACTGTATACAGCCGCAGACGTTGTATAATTACTTGTGTCTATTCCAAGATAATATGGCATTATCAATCACCGTCTGATTTAATTGATTTTGATATGGAAGCAAGGATCCCGTTTACAAATGAACCGTCACTTTCCGAGGCATAATTTTTTGCAAGCTCCACTGCCTCATTTATAGAAACACTTACGGGTATATCTTTTATATATAGCATTTCAAAAATAGCAATTCTAAGTATGGTAAGAGATATTTTTGAAATACGATTCTTTTTCCAATTCTTTAAATTTGCTTCTATCAATGTATCAATTTCATCTATGTTTGCTTCCACACCCTCAACGACTTTGCGTATATAATCGCTTACTACCGTGTCACGGGCGTTTGCGGCGTCCTCAAAAACATCTTCTGCCGAATCGTCACGGAACATACGTTCAAATACAAAGCCCAACGCCGTCTTTCTTTCTTCACGGCGGTTCAATTTTTTATTTTCACCGATATTTGAATTTTCCATATTAAATCCTCTCGTCTTAAATCAGGCTTTAACAATTGCCTTATGGAACACCTTTTTACCTTTCTTTATTACAACATAACCCTTTGAAAAGTCCTGAAGTGAAATTTCAGCCTTAACGTCCGTAATCTTTACGTCGTCAACGGAAATTCCTCCCTGTTGTATAAGACGTCTTGCCTCCGCTTTTGACGGAACTATTTTAGTTAATGCTATAAGGTCGATCAATCCTATTTTACCGTCCGTAAATGATAAAGCGTCTAATTCCGTAAAGGGCATATTGTCGGTATCGGACTTGTTTGAAAAAAGCGCTCTTGCTCCCTCAAGTGCCTTGTCCGCCTCTTCTTCTCCGTGTACCATCTTTGTAAGCTCGTAAGCAAGGACTTCCTTTGCTTTATTAAGCTCGCTGCCCTCTAACTTTTCATAATTCCTTATTTCGTCCATAGGAACAAACGTAAGCATTTTTAAACACTTTATTACATCGCTGTCGGCAATATTCCTCCAATACTGGAAGAAATCAAACGGGCTTGTTTTTTCTGGATCCAGCCAAACGGCTCCGTTTTCGGTTTTGCCCATTTTCTTGCCCTCGGAATTAAGAAGAAGATTAATGGTCATAGCGTATGAGTCTTTGCCGAGTTTTCGCCTTATAAGCTCCGTTCCCCCAAGCATATTGCTCCACTGGTCGTCGCCGCCGAACTGTAAGTTACAGCCGTACTTTTTAAACAGTGACAAGAAATCGTAGCTCTGCATTATCATATAGTTAAATTCAAGAAAACTGAGCCCCTTTTCCATACGCTGTTTGTAACACTCTGCACGAAGCATATTATTGACCGAAAAGCAGGAACCTACCTCGCGCAAAAGCTCAACATAATTAAGCTGAAGCAGCCACTCGGCATTATTCACCATAATTGCCTTATCGTCCGAGAAATCAACAAATTTACTCATTTGTTTTTTAAAGCAGTCTGAATTATGGCGAATAGTTTCCTCCGACAGCATTTTTCGCATATCGGTTTTTCCCGTCGGGTCACCTATCATTGCAGTGCCGCCGCCGATAAGAGCAATAGGCTTGTTCCCTGCCATCTGCAAGCGTTTCATAAGGCACAGAGCCATAAAATGACCTACATGGAGACTGTCCGCCGTAGGGTCAAAGCCGATATAGAACACTGCCTTGCCCGAATTTACAAGCTCCCTTATCTCATTTTCGTCCGTCATCTGAGCGATAAGTCCACGCTCCTTTAATTCTTCAAATACTCCCATTCGGATTTGTCCTTTCACTATAAATTTACCACAGGGAACAAAAAACGCCCCCTGTTAAAAATAACAGAGGGCGATAAATATACCGCGGTACCACCTCAATTTACCGACATAAAATAAATGACGGCCTCATGGTTTTATACAAAAAACCTCGCATTGTAACGTATGCAAAACGGCCGAACCTACATGAAACCTTTCTCAGTCCGACAGCTCGGGGACGTATTTCCAAAGGCGTTTTGTGATATTTTCACCGACCATATCCTCTCTTTACAAAACATTCCGATGTACTTCTTCCCGTTACGGCTTTTATTTTAGTATAAGCATATTTACTCGTTTTGTCAACCGTATATTTACATATCAACGGGCATTTAAAAGATATTTTTACATATATTTACATATACATTTGACGTGGGGTGTTTAAATGGAAGTCATCGAAAAAATAAATTCATTTATAAACAATCTTGTATGGGGTCCGTATATGCTCTGTCTTTTGCTTGGGGTCGGTATTTTTTACAGCATAAAACTGAGATTTTTTCAAATATCCGGATTCAAGCTATGGTGGAAAGAAACGGCACTGTCTTTTTTTAAACCAAACAAAGGCTCCGATGCAAAATCAAAAATTTCGCCGTTTCGTGCAATGTCTACCGCCTTAGCCGGTTCAATCGGTACGGGCAACATTGTGGGCGTTGCCAACGCGGTTGCAATGGGCGGAGCCGGAGCGGTATTCTGGATGTGGATAGCCTCTTTCTTTGGAATGGCGACAATATTTGCCGAAAATGTTTTAGGTGTAAAATATCGGGTAAAAAGGAACGGCAAATATGTCGGCGGACCTATGTACTACATAGAAAAGGGGCTGAAATGCAAATGGCTTGCCGTTGTATTCGCAATATTTTGCACGTTTGCGGCTTTTGGAATGGGAAATATGACACAAGCAAATTCTGCGGCGGGCGCTCTGGAAAATTGTTTGGGGATTCCTGCATGGTTAAGCGGAGCCGTCCTTGCCGTTACCGTAGGGCTTATTATATGCGGCGGCATAGAACGGATTTCCGGACTTACCGAAAAGCTCATACCGTTTATATCAATAATTTTCACAGTGGCGGTAATAACGGTTATTTTAATGAATTTTCAAAAAATCCCACAAGGATTTTATGAGATGTTTACACAAGCATTTGATTTAAAATGTGTTTCCGGAGGCTTTATGGGATACGGTATGTCGATGGCAATAAAGTACGGCATATCAAGAGGGGTATTTTCAAACGAAGCAGGACTTGGAAGCTCCCCCATTGTACATTCTGCGGCTGATACGGACAACCCTTACCGTCAGGGAATGTGGGGAGTATTTCAGGTATTTATAGACACTACCGTTTTATGCACGCTTATGGCATTGTGTATTTTGACCACCGGAGCGGACAAAAGCGGTCTTGACGGAATAGAACTCAGCATATATACATTTAACAGCGCATTCGGCTTTGCAGGTACGGTCATAATCTCTCTGTCAATTTTTATCTTTGCGTTTGCCACACTTGTTTCGTGGTCATATTACGGAGAAAAGAGTTTGGAGTATTTGAGCGGAGGCAGGTTTATAAAGGCATACAGAATACTGTACGCCGCCTTTGCTTTTGTCGGTTGTATAATGAATATTTCCTTGGTATGGGAAATTTCCGATACTCTTAACGGACTTATGGCTATACCTAACCTTGTCGCAATAATTTTATTGTCAAAGGATATAAAATACAGCGAAATCAAAAAATTAAAATCCTGCCAAAAATGAAATTTATTGCACAAAAGTAATTTTACAAATTTCTTGTAAACGGTACTGAAATAGTTTATAATATTATGGGTATTCAATTAAAGAAAAGAGAACGAGTTATGCTTTTGTCTGAATTTATTGCAAACCAAAACGTTAAAAAAGAACTGTCGGAATGTATGGAAAACAACAGCTTACCGCATACAATCATTATTGAGGGAGAAAACGGAACCGGTAAAAAAACTCTTGCAAACATAATTGCGGAATACTGCGTATGTTCGTCAGACGGTTCCTCACCCTGCGGGATATGCTCCGATTGTATAAAGGCAAAAAAAAATATACACCCGGATATTTTCATTGCCGACGGAAATAATTCCGGTGAGCTTTCTATTGATTCCATAAGAAGCATACGCTCCTCGGCATACATAAAGCCGAACGAAGCTCCCGCAAAGGTTTATATTTTGCTCAACTGCGAAAATATGCTTATACCGGCACAAAATGCCTTTTTAAAAGTGCTTGAAGAGCCGCCCGAAAACGTTTTTTTCATAATGACACTGCCGTCGGCATCGCTGTTATTAAATACGGTTCGCTCAAGAGCAAGAATATTCTCGCTTTATCCCGTGCCTGTAAAAGACGCTGAAACCGAATTAAGAAAAAGGTTCCCCGAAAAAAATAACGAAGAAATTATCAATGCGGCGACTGTATGTGCGGGAAATATAGGAATGGCAATCCTAATGTTAAATTCCGGCGTAAACGAGGCGTCGGAGCTTGCCGAAAGCATTTACTCATCAATAACGCTTTCAAACGAATATATGCTTTTAACGCTTACGAGCCGTTTGGCAAAAAACAGGACGTTTGCCGTTAATGTTATAGACCGCTTAATTGAATTATCCGCAGAAGCCGTAAAGGCGTCTGTCGGAGCCGAAACTTTTTCTTCAGCCGCTGAAAACGCCGCAAAAAGATTTTCACGGACCCGACTTATGAAAATACAAAACACCGCTCAAAAAGCAAGAGATATTTTAAACATAAATGTAAATATGAACTTTTTTTGCACATGGTTATGTGCCGCGTTAAGATCATAAAACGGAGGATATGTAAATGGCAAATATAGTAGGCGTAAGATTCAAAGACGTAGGAAAAATATATTATTTTGACCCCGACGGAAAAAAACTGAACAAGGGAGATCATGTTATTGTCGAAACAGGGCGCGGGGTCGAATGTGGCGAAATTGCTATGGCAAACCGCGATATACCCGACAGCGATATTAATTATCCGTTAAAAAAGCTGATACGTATTGCAACAGAGGCAGATTTAAAAGTCGTTTCCGAAAACAAGGAAAAAGAAAAAAGAGCATTTGACATTTGTGTCCGCAAAATACAGGCGCACAATCTGAAAATGAAGCTCGTCAATGTTGAATATACATTTGACAACAATAAAATACTTTTTTATTTCACGGCAGACGGCAGAGTTGATTTCAGAGAGCTTGTAAAAGATCTTGCCTATATTTTCAGAACGAGGATAGAGCTTAGGCAAATCGGAGTAAGAGATGAAGCAAAAATGCTTGGAGGGTTGGGCATTTGCGGCAGACCGTTTTGCTGTAATTCCTTTTTGGGCGATTTCCAACCGGTTTCAATAAAGATGGCTAAGGAACAGGGTATGTCGCTTAATCCCGTCAAAATTTCAGGTACCTGTGGACGTTTAATGTGCTGTCTGAAATATGAGCAGGACGCATACAGCGATCTTCTTAAAACCACTCCAAAAACAGGTGCAATAGTAAACACGCCTGACGGAAAAGGAACCGTCACGGATATGAACCTGATAATGGGTAAACTCACTGTTTCCCTGCACAAAGCACCTGAAGCCGCCGCACATATATATAATGTTTCTGATGTTACCGTAATTAAGGATTCACAAATAAAGGTTGAAAAGTCGGAAATGGAAAAATTAAAAAAATTGGAAAAATAACAATAAATTTTTCTTTAATATTATACAATAAAAATTCTGAAAACATATTGCATTTTTTCTTGTTTGTGATAAAATATATTTATATTATTAATAAGGAGGCTGCTATTATGGCTTATAAAATTTCAGACGATTGCATTTCCTGCGGTGCTTGCTCCGCTGAATGTCCCGTAGGTGCAATTACCGAGGGCGACGGCAAATATGAAATCAACGCAGATACATGTTCGGAATGTGGTTCCTGCGCTGATGTATGTCCCGTAAGTGCTCCGAGCAAAGAATAAGGCTCGGCAAAAATTACAAACAGCCCAATCGACGGATATACCAAACGGTATATCCGTCGATTTTTAATTTCCATTAAAAATGTATTACAACGCTGTTGTATGCCCATACTAACATCATAAAAGTGATGGAGGTATAAATGTGCTTTACAACAAGGTGGAAATATGCGGAGTAAATACATCTAAGCTGCCCGTTTTATCTGAAAGCAGGAAACAGGAGCTTCTCAAAACAATAAAAGAAGGTAGTCCGTCGCAGCGGAAGCGTGCAAGGGAAGAAATGATAAACGGTAATCTCCGACTTGTGCTGAGCGTTATCCAACGTTTTACGAACAGAGGAGAAAATCCCGACGACTTATTTCAAGTGGGCTGTATAGGGTTAATAAAAGCCATAGATAACTTTAACTGCGACAAAGAAGTACGTTTCTCCACATACGGCGTACCTATGATTATAGGCGAAGTTCGACGCTATCTAAGAGATTACAACACCGTCAGAGTAAGCCGTTCTCTGCGTGATACCGCATACCGTGCAATGCAGGTAAAGGAAAGGCTTACGGCTGTCAACAATCGTGAACCCACAATAGAAGAAATAGCGAAAGAATTAGACATTCCTAAAGAAAATGTTGTGATTGCACTTGAAGCAATAATCGAACCTGTTTCTTTATATGAGCCTGTTTTTTCAGACGGAAGCGACACAATATACGTTATGGACCAACTTGGAGATGCAAACGACGACAACAACTGGCTTAACGGAATAGCGTTAAAAGAGGCTTTAAGGGCTCTTGACAGCAGAGAAAAGAGCATATTATCATTACGTTTTTTTAAAGGCAAAACTCAAATGGAAGTTGCCGACGAAATAGGGATAAGTCAAGCGCAAGTTTCAAGACTTGAAAAAGCCGCGCTCGAAAAAATAAAAAAAGAATTATAACACAACCCTTAGCGCAGGCACTGCACAGTTAAGGGCTCCGCCCTTAAAAACCCGCCAAAGGCTCTGCCTTTGGAATCCGCAAGCCTTTGAAAAGGCTTGACCGAAACTTTTAATTATGGGAATATTAGCTTATGCCGCGCGAATGTACCTATTGCTTTCAGTACGAGTGAGCGGAGCGAACGACAACGCGAATTGACAGTGCGGGCACCGCACCTTGAGCGAAACTTTTAATTATGGGAATATTAGCTTATGCCGCGCGAACGTACCTATTGCTTTCAGTACGAGTGAGCGGAGCGAACGACAGCGCGAATTGACAGTGCGGGCACCGCACCTTGA
>CANQBK010000050.1 GCA_947589485.1 uncultured Clostridia bacterium
GCTTGCGGTTTCCAAAGGCGGAGCCTTTGGCGGGTTTTTAAGGGCGGAGCCCTTAACTACGCCGGAGCCCTTAACTCTTAATCTTTAATTCAAAAAGCACCGCCGAACGGCGGTGCTTTTAATAAAAAATATTAATTATTCGGAAAAACCTGACTGAACGAGCTTAATAAGGCTGTCAACAGCGGCTTCCTCGTCTGCACCGTCTGCCATAACCTTTATGCTTGTACCGCCTACAATTCCGAGTGACAGCACACCCAAAAGACTTTTCGCATTTACTCGTCTTTCCTCTTTCTCGACCCAAATAGATGATTTAAATTCATTTGCTTTCTGGATAAAGAATGTTGCAGGACGAGCATGAAGACCTACCTGATTCTGAACCATTACTTCTTTTACATACATAATAAAAAATCCTCCTCACAATATAGTAAACCCCAAACATAATTTCAGGTGCGCTTAGTAATATCCTCCCGCGCCTAAAGAGAGAGTTTCCCGCCATAAGGCAGGCTTGGTTCCCGTCCGACGGCAACAACGTACCGAGCATAACGGCAACCCCCGTGCGTCCCACGGTTAAGATAAAACGCACTTGATGTTTAAAGTAATTATAACACAATTTGAACAATAAGCAACTATTTTTTTAAACTTTGTCTGTCTGCACTGTATAAAAAGGATACAAGCAAACTTGATTTGTGCATTTTGCCGTAAATGTTGAAAACTTTTAGTTTTCAAAGCCAAGATTTAACGACAAATTTTCTCCAAATGTATATTTTATCGTGCTTTTTGTATATTATACCGCAATAAATTTTAATATAAAATACAAATTATTATTTTATAAGGCATTTTCGACGTTTTTACAAATTTATTGTTTTCAATTTGTCATTTTTTTATTTATTTCGTCAATAGATTTTTTAAAATTTATACCTATATTGAATAAATTTATTCAAATTTTTATTAATTTATTCATTATAGAATTATACTGCATACTTTGCAATATCAATAATAAATATTTTTTTTACAAATTATAAAAAATGTATAAACAATATATACAATGCAAAAAAGAATCTGCCGTCTTATTATAACAACCCGAAATGTTATTATTCACATAATCTTAACACAATAATGACATCATATAGTTCTGTCGGTCATCAGCTTTTCTGTTTTGAAATATTTTGCTCCAGTTTCAAAACGATTTTTTTATCCTCATCGGTAAGTTCAGCTTTTTCCAACATATCGGGACGTTTGATAAATGTTTCATACAAAGATTGTTCCCTGCGCCATTTCTCTATATTCGCATGGTGTCCGCTCATAAGAACATCGGGTACGGTCTTTCCTCTCCATTCGTAAGGTTTCGTGTACTGCGGATATTCCAAAAATCCATTAAAATGGCTTTCATCTTCAAAACACAAATCATCGGACAAAACTCCCGTAACCATTCTGCTTACGCTGTCCGCAAGCACAAGAGCAGGAAGCTCTCCTCCTGTCAAAACATAGTCGCCTATGGATATTTCCTCATCAACATATTCATCAATTACACGCTGGTCAACCCCCTCATAGTGACCGCATAAAATCACTATATTGTCCAGCTTGGCAAGTTGGCGCACTTTATCCTGCGTAAGAACATTGCCTTTGGGCGACATATAAATAAAGTACGGCTCTTTATCATACAATCCGCATATATGCTCGTAGCACAAAGCAATAGGCTCTGCTTTCATAAGCATACCCATACCGCCGCCATAGGTCGTGTCGTCAACTCTTTTATGTTTATCGTATGCGAAATCCCTCAACTGGTGACATTCAAACTCAACGGTTCCGTTTTTTCTTGCCCTGCCGATAACGCTCTCGTTCAAAACAGCCTCGCACATTTCGGGGAATAATGTTATTATGTCAATTTTCATCGTCAAAAATCCCTTCAAGAACCTTTATTTTTATATATCCCTCATCAACGTTCTTTTCGACGACAACATCGGGAATAACCGGAACATAATAATTTTTCCCGTCTTTTGTAACTTGGTACACATCGTTTGCGCCTGTTGCCAGTACATCAGTAACCGAGCCGTATTCTTTTCCGTTTTCGGCGTCAATGATTTTAAGTCCTATAAGGTCTTGAATAAAATTTGTCCCCTCCGGCAAACGAACATCATCACGATTAATATATATAACTTTATCTCTCAGCATATTCGCCTGCTGAACATCATTAATTCCCTCAAACAAAGCTATTACAATATTTTTGTGTACTCTTGCCGATTTAACATTTATCACGGCGCCGTCGGCATAATAAAGCCGTTTAAATTGACACAAAAAATCTGCACTGTCACACCACGGAGCAATGCGTACTTCACCCTTTAATCCGTGAGAAGCAACTATCTTGCCTGCCTCTATAAACTGTTTTTTCATTTTTAATTCTCCTTCTTTACGGCAAACCTTGGGAACGGCACAAACGGCAAATCCCATATTGTTTTTGTACGCCGCCGAAACAAAAAGGAGAAGCCCAAATCAAGACTTCTCCCTGTAAATCTTTAAAATCAGTCGATTTCCACTTGGATTTTTTCGTCGTTTCTTGCGGCGGCAGATCTCATAACGGTGCGTATAGCTTTTGCGATACGTCCCTGTCTGCCGATAACTCTGCCCATATCATCTTCCGCAACGTGAAGATGATACACTACGATTCCATCATCGTTTTTTTCGTCAACAGTGACGGAAATTTCTTCCGGCTTTTCCACAAGTCCTTTTACAATCGAAATAAGTAATTCTTTCATTTTTCCCTCCGTAAAAAGCCATTAAATAATGTTATTTTTCTTCATAAGAGCCTTTACCGTATCGGTGGGCTGTGCGCCGTTGGCGATCCACTTCTTTGCCTTGTCCGCGTCTATTTTAAACTCAGACGGCTCAACAAGGGGATTGTATGTGCCGATTTCCTCAATAAATCTGCCGTCACGGGGATACCTTGAATCGGCTACCACAACACGATAAAAAGGTGTTTTCTTTGCGCCTACGCGGCGAAGTCTGATCTTAACTGCCATTTGATTTACCTCCAAAATTTTGCAATTTATTTTTCTTATATTTTTACCGACAAATATCAATGTAATTTATCGGAAAAAAACTTATTTTCTTTTGGACTTGCCCTTACCGTGCGAACCCGCAATATTCGCCATTCGGTTAATATCAAATCCTCCAAGACCCGGCAAACGCTTACGCCTGCCGTTCTTATCCCTCGAATTCATATTTTTCATAAATTTCCGCATTTGTTCAAATTGTTTCATAAGACGGTTAACGTCCTCAACTTTCATTCCGCTTCCTGCGGCAATGCGGCGCTTTCTGGACGGGTTAATAATACTCGGCGTTTCTCTTTCCTTTAACGTCATAGAAGATATCATAGCGCCGACACGGTCAAGCTGTCTGTCGTCAAAATCCATTTCACGAACCTGCTTGTCAATGCCCGGAATTTTTGAAAGAATATTCTTTACGGAGCCCATATTTTTTATTTGTTGGAGCTGTTCGTACAAATCATTCATATCAAACTTGTTCTGTTGGAACTTTTTTGCCATTTCACGGGCTTTTTTCTGATCAAGCCTGCTTTCCGCATCTTCAATAAGGGTAAGAACATCGCCCATACCCAAAATTCTCGAAGCCATTCTGTCGGGATGGAAAACTTCTATGTCGCCCAGCTTTTCACCGATACCGGCAAATTTTATCGGCTTGCCCGTAACGGCTCTTACCGACAACGCCGCGCCGCCTCTTGTATCGCCGTCGAGTTTTGTAAGAATAACGCCGCTTATATTAAGAAGCTCGTCGAACGATTTAGCCACATTAACGGCATCTTGACCCGTCATTGAGTCCACGACCAGCAAAATCTCGTCGGGGTTTACTGCGGATTTTATTTCCTTAAGCTCATTCATTAGCTTTTCGTCAATATGCAGACGTCCGGCTGTGTCAAGTATAACTATGTCGTTGCCGTAGTCCTTTGCGTGTTTTACCGCTTTTTCGGCTATAACAACGGGATCCTCGTGCCCCATTTCAAACACGGACGCACCTGCCTGTCCTCCCACAACCTTAAGCTGTTCAATTGCGGCGGGTCTGTATATATCACAGGCAACAAGCAACGGTCTGTGTCCCTGTTTTTTCAGCAATTTTGCGAGCTTTGCGCTGTGCGTTGTTTTTCCCGAACCCTGCAGGCCGCACATCATAACGATTGTCGGGGGCTTACCCGCAAAATTTATACGCGTTTCCTCCGTACCCATAAGTGACGTAAGCTCTTCGTTTACAATTTTTATAACCATTTGTGCCGGAGTAAGGCTCTCCATAACATCTGCGCCCACCGCACGTTCGGTAACCTTTGAGGTGAAGTCCTTTGCGACCTTGTAGTTAACGTCAGCTTCCAAAAGAGCCATACGAACCTCACGCATTGCGCTTTTTACATCGCTTTCCGTAAGTTTTCCCTTACTTCTCAGCTTTTTGAAAGCATTACTCAGTTTTTCCGACAAACCCTCAAATGCCATATTTTCTCACTCCCTATCGTTATTTTTATTCGCTGTCGAGCTTTCCAAGCTCGTTGAGTATTACCTTAATACTTTCATTTATTACATCGGAACGGTATATTTTCATATTCCGTTCATCAATAATATTTATGTTTGCGCGTATTGTATCAAGACTTTTTTGCACCATACGGGTTTTTTCCGCAATACGGAGTTTTTTTTCCATATCAAACATAACGGTTTCGGCACGTTTTATGCTGTCGCGCACTCCCTGACGGGATATTCCGATATTTTCCGCGATTTCGCCCAGTGACAAATCGTCGTTATAATAATATTCAACCGCTTCCCTCTGCTTGTCGGTAAGCATTTGACCGTAAAAATCAAGCAAAGCCGAAACCTCCAAATTTTTAGACACCGCGCATCCCTCCGTCAAGAAACACGCTGTAAAGCAAAACACTTTACAGTGACTTAACGATTATACAATATACCCGTAAATTTGTCAAGCCGCAAACACGCGGAAATAAAAAATTTTGAAATATTATCCGACAACAAATAAAATAAAAAAATTTAAAATTTATAGTGACTTTTAACTATTTTTGTGTTATAATAATAAAAATTATATTTTAATTACATATTTTTGGCAGAGCTGTTAAAAATGCGTTTCACAATTTTTACAATTAGGTGGTTTAATGACGGAACAAATTATCAATATTGACCGAATGGAACACGCGGTCGCACTTTTCGGCACTTTTGACGAAAATATCAAACTTATACAAAACGAATATATGGTATCCATTATTTCAAGAGGCTCGGAACTGAAAATTGCGGGCGAATCCGAAAATGTTTCACGCGCCTCGAAGGTTGTCGAAAATTTGCTGAACCTTATCAACCGCGGCGAAAATCTGAGCGAGCAAAACGTAAGATACTGTATGTCGCTTGTCAACGAGGGCAATGAACACCGCATTGAACAAATTGCGGGAGACTGTATATGTATAACATCGAAAGGCAAGCCGGTAAAACCGAAAACACTCGGTCAAAAAGGTTACTGCACGGCGATAAAAAAGAACACTATAACAATAGGAGTCGGCCCCGCCGGTACAGGCAAAACCTATCTTGCCGTTGCAATGGCGGTCACGGCATTCCGTGCAAGAGAGGTCAACCGTATAATCCTGACAAGACCTGCCGTGGAAGCCGGAGAAAAGCTCGGATTTCTGCCCGGCGACCTGCAAAGCAAGGTCGACCCGTATCTTCGTCCGCTGTACGACGCTTTGTTCGATATGCTTGGAGCGGAAACATACCAAAAATACGTTGAAAGAGGAAACATAGAGGTGGCTCCGCTCGCCTATATGAGGGGACGCACTCTTGACGACAGTTTTATAATTCTCGATGAAGCGCAAAATACGACCTCTGCCCAAATGAAAATGTTCCTGACGCGTTTGGGATTCAACTCGAAGATGGTAATAACAGGCGACATATCGCAAATAGACCTTCCCGGCGGCGTGCGCTCCGGTCTTAAGGAGGCAGTAAGAATACTTAAAAATATTGACGGGATAGAAAGCATTATGTTTTCGTCAAAAGATGTTGTACGCAACAGGCTGGTTATGGATATAATCAAAGCCTATGAAAATGTAAGCGAAATAAAATAATATAATTATAATATGGAAAGGAAAATTTAGACTATGGATAAGATTAAAGTAATTATTACAAACAAGCAAAAGGACATAAAAATACCTACGGGGCTGCGTATGCTTATAAGACGTTGCTGCAACGCAGTGCTGAGAATGGAGGAATTTGAAGGCTCGGTAGAAGTAAGCGTAACACTTGTAAACAACAAACAAATTCGGGAATTAAATTCTATTTACCGTAATAAGGACCAAGTTACGGACGTTTTGTCATTCCCTATGGGAGAAAACGGCAAGTACGATACCGACCCGACAACAGGCGCAAAAATTTTGGGCGATATAGTAATATCTATGGTAACCGCTGTCGAACAGGCGAACCGTTTCGGACATAGCTTACAGCGTGAAATAGGATATTTAACGGCTCACTCAATGCTGCACCTTCTCGGATACGACCATGAGGACAACGGTCTGCAAAGACTCCGTATGCGTGAAAAGGAAGAAAAGGTTATGACCATGCTCGGTCTTCCAAGCTCCTCAAGCTACGTTATGCGCGACGGGAACAAATAATGTCTTTTTTTAAAGCCTTTAAATACGCGTTTTGCGGAATTATATATTGCATAAAAAACGAGCGGAATATGAGATTTCATACGGTCGCGGCACTGTATGTTCTTGTTTTTGCGCGTTTTTTTGCCTTTTCACGGGCGGAGCTTGCACTCTTAATGCTGACCATAGGCGGCGTTATGACCGCCGAGGCAGTAAATACGGCAATTGAGGAGCTTTGCGACAGAGTAAGCACAAAATACAGTCCGCTGATAAAATACGCCAAGGACGCGGCTGCGGGAGCAGTTCTAATATCGGCTGTTTTTGCCGCAGTTACGGGTATAATTCTTTTCGGCAATTTTGAAGGATTATCGACAATGTATAATTTCTATGTGTCACACCCGCCGAACCTTTGCGGAATAATTTTACTTACCGTTGTTTCCGTAATATTTATTGTTTTGGGTCCGTGCGGCATAAAAAAACTTCTGTTTAAATCAAAGAAAAAAACACATTTGGAGGAATCCTCTGATGACAAATAACAAAAACGCCTTTATTGCAATCGTAGGCAGACCGAACGTGGGAAAATCGTCAATATTGAACAGGCTGTTGGGACAGAAAATCTCAATTGTATCGTCAAAGCCGCAAACCACCCGCACAAGAATAACGGGGATTTTGACCGAGGCGGAAACACAGCTGGTATTTACCGATACTCCCGGACTGCATAAGCCGCATAACGATCTTGACAAATATATGCTGCGTTCAATAAGCGAATCCGTTGCCGGAGTGGACGCCTGTATGCTTGTGGTTGAGGCGGGAAGCAAGGTTTACGACGAGGAAAAGCAATTTATCGAAAAATTTCGTGCCGCAAATATTCCCGCCGTACTCGCAATAAACAAAACGGACAAAATTACAGACAAAAGCGTAATTGCAAGTCAAATAGCCGAGATTTCCTCAATGTACGATTTTTGCGCGGTCGTACCTTGCTCCGCAAAAACAAACGACGGAACCGACGCTCTGAAAAACGAGCTTAAAAAGCTGGCGCTTGAGGGTGAGCATTTTTTTGAAGAGGATATGATAACGGACCAGCCCGAGCGGATACTCGCAGGAGAAATCGTCCGTGAAAAAATGCTGCGTCTTCTCGCAAAAGAAGTCCCGCACGGTTCGGCAGTTTTTGTGGAGAGTATGAAAGAACGCACGGACAGCAATATAATTGACATTGACGCCGTAATTTACTGCGAAAAGAACAGCCATAAGGGCATTATCATAGGAAAAGGCGGCTCAATGCTGAAAAAAATAGGCACATACGCGCGAACGGATATGGAAAAATTCTTTGAATGTAAAGTGAACCTGAGATTATGGGTAA
This sequence comes from uncultured Clostridia bacterium, assembly GCA_947589485.1. GTDB lineage: Bacteria > Bacillota > Clostridia > Oscillospirales > Acutalibacteraceae > UBA1213. The sequence goes on from CANQBK010000050.1 coordinate 7,995, forward strand.
AGGTCAAGGAAGATTGGCGAAACCGTGAGGCTGTTTTGAGGACTCTCGGATATGACGAAAGGAACTTTGACGGCTAAACCCGAACGCACTCCGCACATTAGATTACGGCACAAGCTCATATTATACAATTTCTACAAATTACATCTAATAATTCCATCATATATGAGTATAATAATAGCATAAAATATTGTTAAGAAACGCACAAAAAAACGCCGTAATTCGTATGGAGGTCAGTGTATGGACGAAATAACAGCGTGGAAAAATTTTGTTTCAACGGGCAGAGTCGAAGATTATCTTGAATACTGCAAGATAAAGCTCCAAAACGCACCTGAATGTAAAAGCTCGGAGGATGTCTATGAAAATAAAAACGAACGGACTGATACTCAACGAACAGACTATCGGTGAAAACGACAAGCTCGTAACGGTCCTTACGGAAACAAACGGTATTATAAGGTGCTTTGCAAAAGGCGCAAAGCTGCTGAAAAGCCGAAAGGGCATTGCCGTACAAACATTCAGCTATTCCCGTCTGAGTATTTATCACGGACGGGATAAATACATAATAGACGAGGTTGAGCCTATTAAACTTTTTTTTGAATTGAGAAATGATATTGAACGCTTTGCACTTGCACAGTATTTTTGCGAACTGGCGATGCGTACAGTTGTCGAAAATGTACATTCCGACGAGATACTGAGCCTTATCCTCAATTCCTTGTATCTGCTCTGCGAAAACAAAAAGCCCCTTCTTATGATAAAAGCGGTATTTGAACTAAGATTGCTGTCGGATTCGGGATATATGCCCAACCTTGTATGCTGTGACAAATGTAAATGCTACGAATCCGACATTATGTATTATATTTTTAACGAAAATATACTTTTGTGCAAACACTGTTTTGACGGCACACACAACGCCGCTATGCTTTCAAAGGGTGCGCTTACCGCTATGAGATACAGTGTTTTTTCGGAACCGAAAAAGATATTTTCATTTTCAATATCGGACAAATCGTTGATACAATTTTCGGAATGTTCGGAAAAAATACTGCTTTCAACCATTGACTGCCAACTGAAATCGCTGGACTTTTTCAGGCAAGTCCGAAATATTTAAAAAAGGAAGTAAATATGAATAAAGATTATAAATCACTTGAACTTGACAAAATTCTTATACAGCTTGCCGAACAAACATCGTTTGAGGACGCACGCAATATGGCTTTGAATCTTGAACCCTCCGAGGGCCTTTTTGAAGCCGGTGAGCTTTTAAAGGAAACCTCTGATGCTCACTCGCTTACGGGAAGATTCGGAACGCCGCCGTTCGGGAACATACATAATATGACAAATGCGGCAAGACGTGCGGAATCCGGCGCCGTGCTGACCTCTTTGGAGCTTCTTCGTGTTTCTTCATTGCTTGGTACAGTGCGTAAAATCGTTGAATGGCGAAAAAAGTCTGAGTCTGTACAGACTTGTCTTGATATGAGGTTTAATGCGCTTTCGCCGAACAAATATCTGGAAAACAAGATTTCATCATCAATTCTTTCGGAAGATGAAATAGCCGACAACGCCTCGCCGGAGCTTTTGTCAATACGAAAAAAAATCGCCGCAAAAACAACAAAAATCCGTGAACAGTTAGATAAACTCATTCGTTCGTCATCAATGCAGAAATATTTGCAGGACAGCATAATAACGATAAGAGCAGGCAGGTTTGTAATCCCCGTAAAGTCCGAATACAGGTCATCGGTACACGGGCTTGTACACGACACTTCGGCAAGCGGCGCAACGGTATTCATTGAGCCTATGAGCGTTGTCGAGGCAAATAACGATATACGCATACTCCGTTCACGGGAGCAGGCGGAAATAGAGCGGATACTCGCCGACTTGTCATCGGAAACGGGAACCTACGCCGACGCAATCGCAAAAAACCATAAACTGCTAACAGAGCTTGACGTCATTTTCGCTAAAGCAAACCTCGCCTACTCAATGAAAGCAACAACGCCCGTCCTGAACGACAAGGGCAGAATAAAGCTGAAAAATGCACGGCACCCTCTCATAGAGCAGGACAGGGTCGTACCGACAGATATTGAACTTGGAGTCAATTTTGATACGCTTGTCATAACCGGTCCAAACACCGGAGGAAAAACCGTTACACTTAAAACAATAGGTCTTTTGTCGCTTATGGCGATGTGCGGAATGATGATACCCGCCGACGATAACAGCGAAATATCCGTCTTTGAAAGTATCCTTTCGGACATTGGCGACGAACAAAGCATTGAACAGTCGCTCTCTACATTTTCCGCCCATATTACAAATATAAAAAGAATACTGGAAGTTGCAAACGAAAAAAGCCTTGTGCTGATAGACGAGCTTGGAGCCGGTACCGACCCCATTGAGGGTGCGGCTCTTGCTACGGCCATACTTGAGCGTCTGCGCTCACTCGGAGCAAAAATCGCTTCTACAACGCACTATGCGGAGCTTAAGAGCTTTGCCCTTGAAACAGAGGGTGTTGAAAACGCCTGCTGTGAATTTGACGTTGCCACGCTGAAACCTACATATCGTTTACTTATAGGTATGCCCGGACGTTCAAACGCTTTCGCAATATCCGAACGGCTCGGAATAAGCAAAAGCGTTGTGGACAGAGCAAAAAGCCTTGTTTCCTCACAAAATACGAAATTTGAATCCATTGTCCAAAAGTTAGAAAACACACAAAACGAGCTTAATGAAAAAGTAAAAAATGCCGAACAGTTGAGAGCAGACGCCGAAAAGGAACTTGAAGCATTGAAAATAAGAGCCGAACAGAACGATAAGGACTGCCGAAATCAATTGGAGCTTGCAAAGGCTCAGGCTGAAAGTATAGTTACCAAAGCACGCGCGCAGGTTTATGGGGTATTGGACGAAATCGAAAGAATACGAAAAGAAAAAGATGTAAGTCCGGAACAAAAGGCTAAGCTGAAAGCCGACATACGAAATATGGAAAATGCCGCCGACCCCGTACAAAAACGCTCAAACGACGAATATGTTCTGCCCCGTCCCCTAAAAGTCGGAGATAAGGTGCTTATATTCGACATTGACAAAAAAGCCGATGTTTTGGAAATAGGAAAGGACAGTGTCCTGGTACAGGCGGGAATAATCAAAACCAGAGTAAAACCCGACAACCTCAGATTGTTAAAGCAGGAAAACGTAAAAATACCGAAACGCAGCGTTACACGCACCGTCCGCAATGATACGGCGCGCGGCGCGGCAACCGAAATTGATGTTCGCGGCGAAACAGTACAGGAGGCTTTGCTGGACGCCGACAGAGCAATTGATTCGGCTATTTTGCAGGGACTTCATCAAATAACTATAATTCACGGCAAAGGCACGGGTACCCTGCGCAAGGAAATCCAAAAGCATCTTAAAACCCATCCCTCTATAAGGAGTTTCCGACTCGGCACATACGGGGAGGGCGACTCGGGAGTTACCGTTGCCGAACTCAAATAATCCTTTGGAGGCATTTTTAATGACAAAAAAGAAAATAAGCGTAGGAAAAATTATAGGAATAGTTTTGCTTTTGGCAATTGTAGGCTCAATAATATTTTTGCTTTACTGTGTCAGCCTTGCTTTTCAGGACAATTATTCCGATAAATACGCTTTGGGAGAAAAAGATGATACGCTTGTAGAAAGTACCTTTAAAGCTGCGCTTTTCGGCAGCGAATTTGAACTGAGCGACGCACAGATAAACACGGCTTTTAACGAAGCATACTGTTCCGAAAAGACCGAAAACGAAAACGGTCTTGAAAAAATACACATATATTTTCACCCGAACAGCAATACCGAGATTTACGCCAAGCTCCGTTTCAGCGGGTACGATTTCGGATTTTACTCAAAAGCGGAAATATTCGCAGACGACAGCAGTAATTTTACGGTAATACTTCACGATGCAAAATTGGGAGAACTCAGTCTTTCCGACGGACTTCTTTCATGGGCGCTGGGGCAAATTTTCAACGGAAGCGACCTTATAACGGCAAACGGAACTTCACTTTCAATTAAGGCAAGTACGGATTTTAATATAGGCGACTGCACAATAAATTTATCCCTAAAAAAATTTGAGCCTCAGGACGGCTTTGTAAGCTGCCAAACCAACAGTCTTACAGATGAAGCACTACGCATAATAGGAGAATACTGTACAAGCAATGAAGGGCGTCAAAAGCTGAAAGATATTTTCGGTTTTGACTTTGATGATGTAAAAAAACGCATTTTCGATTTATTCTAAAACAGATACCCCTGCGCGGACAAAATCAATTTGAATCCGCACAGGGGTAATTTTTATATTTGTTTTCGGTATTTACGGAATGTAATTTTCGGCGTTCCGCATCAATTTCCAACGGACAAGCGTTAAAGCCTTTCGTCCGAAATCAATCGTCAGTTCAGAAGTCCGGCTTTTTCAAGGTATTCCTTTTCAGTACCGTATTCAATGGGTCCGTTATCTTCGCAGCCGTTGGGGGAATATACTGAAGGGCTTTCCCCCGTCGGATCAACAGATGGTCCGTTTACGGGATCTTCAGCAATAAGACTTTCCGCATAGCTCTGAGTGGTTACATCGTAAAATCCGTCGCTGTAATAGTCATACGAGCCTTCGGGAAGCATAATCCTTTTTATTTCTTTACCGTCCTTAAAATATACCTTCGCACCCTTTGCCGAATATACATCGGGGCTTGCCGATGTTACCCAGCCTACCGGCACGATTTCATCGTAATCCGCCGAAATCGGTCCGTACATTTCCACATTAAGTTCGTTAAGACCGTCTCCGTTGCTGTCATAAACATAAGTGGCTATGTATATCGGAAAATCCTTTGTATTTTTAAATTTCATATCAAGGTTTCCGTAATCGACTGTCGCATCAAGTCCGAGCTCGGCATAAAATGAAGGATATTGGTGAGAATGACGTTCCACAATTTCCATATCCGCTTTTACGGCGCAGTTATAAATTGTAGTTGACGCCTGACATATACCTCCTCCGTACTGGTCAACGTGTTCACCGTTCAGGATAGCCGTTGACGGAAGATAGCTGCCGACTGTACCGTTCGGATAATGATGCTCATCACCGTTGGTCGTGTCTCCTGTCATTTTGTTGAAAGAGAATGTTTCTCCGGGCTTTACAATTGTTCCGCTTGCCGCCTCAATTGCAAGCTCCATATTGGCATTTGACTCCCATCGGTTATTTACCGTTGTTCTGTGGGAAGCAATGAGCTTGGTATTTGCTTTTACTTGAGCAAGCGTAACGCTATACGGTGTTTTTACCTTGTTAACGGAAAAAATTCCCGTCATATCGGACTGTGAAAGAATTTCCGAAACCTTTTCAATGACCTCGTTTTGATTTATCATATATCCGTCCGAGCCGTCGGCATAGGTAAATTTTTGTTCGGCTTCGGGATCGAACTTGGTAACTCTCGCTTCCTTTGGAGGAACATCAAACTCCTTTGCAGCCTTTTTTACTGCGTTGGCAATCGAGCCGGAGTTTACTGTCGAAGTAACCTTAAAATCCGTAATGCCGTTTTCGTTTGAAGTTGCAGCCGTAGGAATATCAAGTTCGCCTCTGCTGTAATGATATGCTTGTATAAGAACATCAGAAACATCGGTATCGAAAGTGAAATCGTCCTGTGTAAGCGTTACGCTCTCACCGTCGCAGTTTACGGTAATGTTTATCTCATCACGCAAATCTTTAAGCCTGCTTTGCATTTCGTCAAAAGCCTGCGAAAGCGTCTTTCCCGAAAGCGCAACTCCCTCAACAGTGACATTATCACCAAATTTAATATTTGACGTATTTATATTTTTTATTTCGTATTCCGAGTTTCCCTGCGGAACAGTCAAATGATCTATTTGACCCCCGGAATTGTCGGCATCTGCTGAAGTGGGAACCGAACGGTTACCGAAACACGAAATAATCGTGCTTAACAAGCCTATTCCTATTAAAGCCGCAACAGCTATTGCAACGGCTTTTACCGGTATTTTCGGCAGCGAAAGAGCCGACACCGGCGCAGCGTTTTTTTTCGGAACACTTTCTCGTTTTGTTCCGGAACTTGCAAACACTATCTCTTCATCTGTTCCCTCGTCGGGGTCGGATCCATCGGCAGCGTAAATATTATTAATTTGATCGGAATCCGTATCCGGCGAAACGGTACCGACAATATTGTCAATATCCGCAATGCTGTCAATATCCTCCATACCGTAATCATCTTTATTTGTTGGCAGAATATCATTGATATCCTCAACAGTATAATCACGGTCGTCGGTTTGACCCGATTCCAATTTATCAATATCCTTTTCTTCCATCTTTTTTCCTCCGATTATACAGTTCTGAAATTTTCCTGTTTATGATATAATACACCAAAACACACATCAATGTAAAGAGGTTAAATACAGTTAAATATTCCAAAAGACAGAAAACTTTTAATGTTAATTTTGTCGTAATTTGGCTAAAAGCTATACTTTTTTAATATTGTGATGTACTCCGACGACTGAAAGTACAAAAGTTTTTTGTCCGAAAATGATTAAAATATAATTTATGAAATTTTATGTCACGGAGCAGGCTTTTTACCTAAACATCGGCAATGGAAAACAAGTAAATTTATTAAAATGTAAATTTTGTATAAAAAATTATGAAAAATAAAATTAAACACAATTATTTCCTATGCTATTTTCCAAATTTTCATATATTTTATATTTTATATGAAAATTATTGATTTAGTGTTCCGCATTATGATATAATGATATAGAAAAAGGGGTATGAAAATGTCTGATAAAATAACGGAAATTCCCGATAATGAAAACTTAAAAACGGAACTCACACCGCAAGAGGAAATATTATTCTTAAAAAATAAGCTCGAACAAGTTGAACTTGAAGCTACCGACAAAAACATTGCTCTTATTGAAATGACTGCGGCAAGAAACGCTCTTTATAAATCACTTCAAGACACGCAGCTCCGCCTTGCCGAAACAATCGGTCAGCGCGAAAACGATATTGAAGCATACCGCAAGGAACTGGATATAAGGCTTAAAGAAAAACATAAGTTACAGGAACAATATGACGAACTGGTCATTAAAGCAAAACGCTATGATGAACTTCAGGAAAGTCTTATCAAAATCAAAATGAATGCCGAAGTCCGCGCGCACGGAGTTATTGACGAAGCTCAGGAAAAAGCTATGGATACCATAATGCTTATAGACGATATAGAAAAGGAAATAAAACTGTTCAGAGAAGATATAACCTATCTTCGTCGCGATATAAAAATCGGCACCGTGACCCTTGATGACAGACTTGAAAATATATATTTGCGGCTTTGCAAAAATCTTGACAGACTTATGAAAATAAAAGAAGATTTTTATGTAAAAAACTCATTGCCGTTTAACGATGAGGAAGTCTGTGCGGCTGACGGCAACGCCCCGCAAATAGAATATCCGTGTGATTTATCCTTATCCGACTCTTCGGAAAACTCCGAAAACAAAAATTAAGGGTAAAATTTTACCCTTTTTATTTGGTATAATTAAATATGTAAAAAATAAATGTTGTCAAAATCAAAAGCTATGTACTGTCCTTTTCGCACCGCCGCTAAAATGCACAAGCCTCTGAAAAGGTTCGGCACGAACTTTTAGCTTTGACAACAATAATTTTATGCCTTATTAACGGCTCGTACAATACAAGGATCATTAAAAGCGGAGCCCTCTGCATATACTTTTTCGGAGGTGTATTGTATGGAAAAAATAAAGGCTTATCTTTTTTGCTCCGTAACCCTTATTTGTGTTTTCTTGTTCGGCGGTCTGCTTTATACGGCGCTTAACGATACCGCAAATGTTCAAACATCGGTGCAAACCGACAACAGCATCACTGTTGTGATCGACCCCGGACACGGCGGCGAGGACGGCGGGGCGTCGGCAAACAATGTGCTTGAAAAGGATATTAATTTAAAAATATCCTTAAAACTGAAAGATATGCTTAACACTGCCGGAATAAATGTCGTTATGACCCGTGACAGCGACAAATCCATATATGACAGCAGTGCCGGCACAACAAGACAAAAGAAAGTTTCCGACCTTAAAAACAGAGTAAGTATTATAAACGGAAGCAAAAACAACATTCTGGTCAGTATACACCAAAATAAATTTGAACAAAGCAAGTACAGCGGCACACAAATATTCTATTCAAAAAACAATCCGCAAAGCGAACTTTTGGCAGAGGATATACGCCGCTCCGTAACGGGTCTTATACAGCCCGAAAACAAAAGAGAGCTTAAAGCCGCCTCCGAATCCATATATATACTTAACAAAGCAACCGTACCCGCCGTAATCGTGGAATGTGGGTTCCTCTCAAACGAAAACGAAGCAAAACTTTTATCTGATAATGAATATCAGCAAAAAATGGCGTTTTCAATTTTTTGCGGAATTATGAACAGGTTGTCGTCAAAAAACTAAAACGTTAAAAAGGAGTTAGAAAATAAGTAGTAAAAACATTAACAAAAGTGTTTGAACGTGGTATAATATACTCATAAGGAAGT
>CANQBK010000051.1 GCA_947589485.1 uncultured Clostridia bacterium
GTTTGGAAAGTCCCGAAACCCGCATAAATACTGGGGTTTTCTTACTTGTCGTTCGGTAAGGACTTCATTGTCGGGAAAAGAAGTACGTCCCTTATTGCAGGAGAATCGGTCAAGAGCATACACATACGGTCAATTCCGAAACCTATTCCGCCTGTGGGAGGCATACCGATTTCAAGTGCATTCAAAAAGTCCTCATCGGTGTGGTTGGCTTCTTCATCGCCCTGTGCAAGAAGTTCTTCTTGTGCCTTAAAACGCTCCCTTTGGTCTATCGGGTCGTTAAGCTCGGAATAAGCGTTTGCCATTTCCCAGCCGTTCATAAAAAATTCAAATCGTTCAACATATTCGGGATTTTCAGGTTTTTTCTTTGTAAGAGGTGAAATTTCAACGGGGTGATCCATAAGGAACGTGGGTTGTATAAGATGTTCCTCAACATAAGTTTCAAAGAACATATTAAGTATATCGCCCTTTTTGTGACGTTCTTCGTATTCCACGCCTTTTTCGTCTGCGATCCTGCGGGCTTCTTCCAAAGTGTGTATCTCGTTGAAGTCAACACCGGAATATTTCTTTACCGCATCTACCATTGTAATCCTTTCAAATGGTTTGCTAAGATCCATTTCAATGCCGTTGTAAACAATTTTTGTTGTACCGAGAACCTCCTGTGCAACATAGCGGTAAAGCTCCTCGGTAAGATCCATCATACCGTGGTAGTCTGTATAAGCCTGATACAGTTCCATAAGGGTAAATTCGGGATTGTGCCGAGTGTCAAGACCCTCGTTTCTGAAAACTCTGCCGATTTCGTACACTTTTTCAAGTCCGCCGACAATAAGCCTTTTCAGATAAAGTTCAAGAGATATTCTCAAACGCAGATCCTCGTTAAGAGCGTTAAAGTGAGTTTCAAACGGTCTTGCCGACGCACCTCCTGCATTTGACACCAGCATGGGGGTTTCGACCTCCATAAAACCTTTGGAGTCCAGATATTTGCGTATTGCGCTTATGATTTTTGAACGCTTTATAAATGTATCCTTTACTTCTTCGTTCATAATCAAATCGACATATCTTTGGCGGTAACGCATATCTGTGTTTGTAAGACCGTGATATTTTTCGGGAAGAATTTGAAGACTTTTTGAGAGAAGAGTTATTTCGGAGGCGTGAATCGAAATTTCTCCTGTTTTTGTTTTAAAAACATTACCTTTAAGTCCGACAATATCTCCTATGTCAAATTTTTTAAACAGTTTATATTCTTCTTCTCCTACACTGTCCCTTGCAACATAGGATTGTATTGTACCCTGTAAATCTTGGATATGGCAGAACGACGCCTTGCCCATAACACGTTTTGACATAACGCGTCCCGCAACGGAAACGCAAGTACCCTCAAGAGAATCGAAGTTATCTTTTACTTCCTTGCTGTGATGTGTTACATCATATTTCATTATTTGAAAAGGGTCGTTTCCGTTACTTTTAAGTTCTTCCAGCTTGTCGCGTCTGACTTTGAGCAGAGCGTTTATATCCTGATTCGGCTTTCTGTTTTCTGTCTTTTCTTCCATTTTTGTTTTCCTTTCAATATATATATTACTTTGATATTTCAAGAATTTCAAATTTTACAAGTCCGTCCGGAGTTTCAATCTCAACAATATCTCCGGTCTTGTGGTCAAGAAACGCCATACCTACCGGAGATTCGTCCGAGAGCTTACCGTTAAACGGATCCGCCTCGTTGGAACCTACTATTTGATATACCGAGTCTTCGTCAAGATCAAAATCGTGTACTTTAACTTTTGATCCTACATGTATGTGTTCGTTTGAAAGCTCGCTTTCGTCTATAACCTTTGCATTTTTTAGTATGGCTTCTATCTGAGCGATTCTCGACTCAAGCATTGCCTGATCATTTTTTGCTTCGTCGTATTCGCTGTTTTCGGAAAGATCTCCGAATGAAAGCGCAACTTTGATTTTTTCGGCAACCTCTTTTCGTTTTACGGTTTTAAGATATTCAAGCTCCTGTTCGTAATTTTTTAAACCCTCATCTGTAAGTATTGCCTGTTTTGCCATATACAACAAACCACCTTTTTTTCAAATGATAATACATATTATTATATTTAAGCAGGCATTTTATGTCAAGCAAAACGGCGTTTTTTGAGTGTACTTTGTATAGTATGAACCATAATTTTTTTACAATTAAGTTTTAAGAATACGGTAAAAGTATAAATATGCCGAAAAACAAGAAATTTGGGATAATTACTTTCGGGAAAATATCCTTTGAACAAACCGAAAAGATTAAGATTACGGCGCCGAATTATAAACGAAAAAATCACAATAAAAAAATCTACAATATAATGTTAATTTATATCGTTTTTTCTGCGTGCGTTTTAGGCGATAGGATATGTTTTCTTATTACTCAATCCGAGGATATAGTCAGACGATACATTATAAAATTTTGCAAACATAATAATATGGCTTGCTTTTATTTCGTTAATGCCGGTTTCGTATCTTCTGTACTGTTCGCGTTTTAATCCGAGCGCGGTTGCGACTTGTTCCTGAGTAAGATCGCTGTCCTCTCTCAATTCCTTTAGCCGTTCTGTATAATACATAAAATCACCCCAAAAATTTTCTACCATATTTTTTATGTTACCCATTGAAAATGCCACACAAGTGTGGTATTATGTTTATAAAGGAACAGAAGTGTTCCTTTATAAACAATATATGCTGATTGTTTTTTGGTATAAATTGCTAAAAAAGTTGGCATTTATTGCTAAAAATTATGTGGAGGTAAAAACAATGAAGGACACGAAGAAAAGAGTAATGACCGTCATACTTGCGGCGGCTATGCTGACGGCTGTGGGAGGCACCGCTGTTACAATTTACAATAACGCAAGTATATCGGTATCGGCTGCCGAGAACAAGGTTGACGGTCAATTTGATTACGTTGAGCTTGATGACGGTACAGTTGAAATTACGGGTTCAAGCATAGTGAAAGGAGAATTGGAGATCCCGTCAAAACTCGGCGGCAAAACCGTAAGTGCAATAAGATATGACGCATTTATAGGAAAAACCGGTATAAGGCTGATAGTTATTCCAGGTACGGTAAAAACAATAGGTGACGGTTCTTTTTCGGGTTGTACGGGAGTTCAAAGTCTTACAATATCAAACGGTGTTGAGGTTATAGGCCCAGGAGCGTTTGAAGGTTGCTCGGCGTTAAAAGAAGTTGTAATACCGGACAGTGTGACTGAAATAGGAGATGATTATAGCGGCGGAGCTTTTGAAGATTGTACGGCTTTGGAAAGCGTGACAATAGGAAGCGGCGTAAAAACAATTGGTGAGTACACATTTAATAATTGTGCGCGTTTGAAAGAATTAAAAATGGGCAATTCGGTTGAAACAATAGGATATGAAGCATTTCGTGAATGTGACAGTCTGACAAAGGTAACTCTTCCTAAAACCATAAAGAGTATAGGAAGATATTCCTTTAGTGGCTGTGACAATTTGGAAACCGTTACTATTCCCTCGGGTACAATTACCGAGATTCCCAACTCTTGTTTTTCCGGCTGTGTATCTTTAAATAATTTTATTATTCCCAACGGCGTTGAGGTTATAGAGCAATCAGCGTTTCAAAATTGCTCGGCGTTAAAAGAAATTGTAATACCGGACAGCGTGACCGAAATAGGCGGTTATTGGTATAACGGAGCTTTTGAGAATTGTACAGGATTGGAAAGCGTGACAATGGGCAACGGCGTAAAAACAATTGGTAATTACGCATTTAATAATTGTACAGGTTTGAAAAAGTTAAAAATAGGCGATTCGGTTGAAACAATAGGAGAGGAAGCGTTTTATAACTGTGACAGTCTTACCGAGGTCACGGTTCCCGGAAGTGTGGTTGAAATTGGTTATGGTGTATTTGAAAGCTGCGATAATTTAACCGATGTTATTCTTGAGGATAATATAGGTGATATTGGAGATTGTATGTTTAAAGATTGTACAAAACTTTCAGCCGTATATATAGGTTCGGGTGTTACAACGATAGGATACGGTGCATTTAATAATACAGCGCTGGAGAGTATTGAAATCCCAGATACCGTAACTAAGATAGAAGGAGGTTGGGCTGCTACACTTGGTGACTGTCCGAACCTTGTTGCGGTTATAATACCGGAAAGCGTTACTGTTATAGGAGGAGATATTTTCTCAAACAACAACGAGAATTTTACTATTTACGGTTATAAAGGTACCGAAGCCGAGGAATATGCAGCCACTAACAATATAAAGTTTATCGCACTTTGCGACGAACATAATTTTGCTGAAAAAATAACAAGAGAAGCAACCTGTTCGCAAACCGGAAGAAAAGTCAAGACCTGCTCGAAGTGTGATTTGACAACGGTTGAAGTTATTCCCACAACGGAGCATCAATGGGGAGAATGGAATATTGTTAAGCAGGCTACCGAGGACGAGGACGGAGAGAAAGTAAGAACCTGCTCCGTTTGCGGTGAGGAAGAAAAAGTAATAATTCCGAGAATAGGAGATCCGAGCGATGAATCGAGTACCGAATCAAGTACTGAATCGAGTACCGAATCAAGTACCGAATCAAGTACTGAATCAAGTACCGAATCGAGCACCGAATCAAGCACTGAATCAAGTACCGAATCAAGTACCGAATCAAGTACCGAATCAAGTACCGAATCAAGTACCGAATCGAGCACTGAATCAAGCAAAAATATAAGCAAAGCTCCGGGTTCGACTACGGTATCGTCAGGCGGAAATACCTTGACGACAGTTCAAACGGTATCGTCAAGCGGCAAAGGCGAATGGGTAAATACAGGTGACAACGATACATCGGTATTTACGTTTGCTGCTGCGGTTACGGCGGCAATTTCGGCTCTGTTTGCCGTGTTTGCAAAAAAACGTAAAAAATCAGAAAGAGAATAATTATTAGAAGCAAGTAAAATAAAATAAAAACTCCTAAAATTTACGAAAAGGCGATGTATATGTACAAAAGTGCATATCCGTCGCCTTTTTGTTACTTTTTTATGCCTTTACAAAAGGCGTATTTTGTTTTAATAAATAAATATAATAAAAACAAAAATGCCTGTAAATTTTAATTTTTTTATATTTGATTATAATATATAATATAATTTATATTACAATTTAAAATTAAACATATTTATATACATTATGTTAGGTTATAATATATATAATGAAAGGCATCGGCGTAAATTTTTGCATATTTTGGGGGGCAAAAAATTATGAAAGATAAGCTGATTATCAGTAAGAAAAATTTAAAGGGAGATGACGGATACAGAACTTTCACCATAAGAATAAAAAAAGAAACTATTGATGAATTGGAAAAACTGTCAGTCGAAACAAACAGATCAAGAAACGAACTCGTAAATATTCTTTTGGAATACGCGTTGCAGAACAGTGAAGTTTCGTAGGGAAAAGCTAACATAAATGCTTGACAAAAATTGAATATTCGTGTTATAATCTTAAATTGCAGGCAATATGCCTGTGTGATTAAATTTTATTGTGGATTTTGGATATATTTGTTAAAACAGCTTTAAAATTTACATCATAATTGAATAATATGCAGTTTATCGGATAATACTCGGATTAATCGGGTTTTCCGTTAAACATAAATTATTTTTTGAGCAAGGAGGTGCAATGAATTGCCAACGTTTAACCAGTTAGTTCGCAAGGGCAGAGAGGTTTCCGAAAAGAAAGCCAAAGCTCCCGCTTTGCTGAAAGGTTGGAACTCAAAAAAGCGTACTGCCATCGACCAGAACTCTCCGCAAAAAAGAGGCGTTTGCACTGCGGTTAAGACGGCTACTCCTAAAAAGCCTAACTCAGCTATACGAAAGATTGCCAGAGTAAGACTTTCAAACGGTATCGAGGTTACCTCGTATATTCCCGGAGTTGGTCATAATCTTCAGGAGCATAGCGTTGTTCTTATAAGAGGAGGACGTGTTAAGGATCTCCCCGGTGTTCGTTATCATATCATACGCGGTACTCTTGACACGCAAGGCGTTGCAAAACGTATGCAGGCTCGTTCCAAGTACGGCGCAAAGCGTCCAAAGGCAGGCGCTAAAAAGTAATCCGAGCTTTTGAAATTCGGAAAAAATTCTAAAGGATTTAAGTTTTAATTGATTGTGCAATACAGAGATGTATTTATATATATATTATGCCTCTCTGTTGCGCTGACGGAAGCAAAGTCCTTTCGAGTACCTATGAAATCACTTATGTGAAGGAGGGAAGTAAAGTGCCAAGAAGAGGTAATGTTGCAAAACGTGATGTTTTGCCGGATCCGGTTTATAATTCAAAAATCGTTACGCGTCTTATCAATAACATAATGTATGACGGTAAGAAGGGCGTTTCACAAAAAATCGTTTACGGTGCGTTCGACATAATTAACCAGAAAACAGGTAAACAGCCGCTTGAGGTTTTCCAGGAGGCTATGGAAAAGGTTATGCCGACTCTTGAGGTTAAGGCACGCCGTGTAGGCGGTGCGACTTATCAGGTACCTATGGAGGTGCGCCCCGAAAGAAGACAGACACTCGGACTTCGTTGGATTTCAAAATATTCAAGACTCAGATCCGAGAAAACAATGAAAGAAAGACTTGCCGGAGAAATCCTTGATGCTGTCAACGGTGTAGGCGGTGCCGCCAAGAAGTGTGAAGAAACACACAGAATGGCAGAAGCAAATAAGGCTTTCGCACACTACAGATGGTAATATCCGCCAAAAAAATTGCGGAATGACAGTATTTTTACAAAACGGCTTGTGCCGCCATTAAAAATTAAGGAGGATACAAATGGCAAGGCAAGTATCACTTGAAATGACTCGTAATATCGGTATTATGGCTCACATAGATGCCGGTAAAACGACAACCACGGAACGTATCCTTTTCTACACCGGTATCAACCATAAAATCGGAGAAACGCACGACGGCGCTTCTACAATGGACTGGATGGTACAGGAGCAGGAAAGAGGTATTACGATTACATCTGCCGCTACCACCTGTTTCTGGCAGGGAAGCAACCATGATAAGGGTAAGCACAGAATCAATATTATTGACACCCCCGGACACGTTGACTTTACAGTTGAGGTTGAACGTTCACTCCGTGTACTTGACGGCTCCGTGACGGTCCTCTGTGCAAAGGGCGGCGTTGAGCCACAGTCCGAAACGGTATGGAGACAGGCAGATAAATATAAGGTTCCCCGTATGGCATATATAAATAAAATGGACATTATGGGTGCCGATTTTTATAATGTTGTAAAAATGATGAAGGATCGTCTTAAATGTAATGCGGTTCCGATTCAGCTTCCTATCGGCTCGGAAGATACCTTTAAGGGAATAGTTGACCTCGTTGAAATGAACGCAGACGTCTATTATGACGATATGGGTCAGGATATGAGAGTCGAGGAAATACCCGAAGATATGAAAGAGCTTGCGGAAAAGTACCATGCTGATCTTGTTGAGCATGTATGCGAACAGGACGAAGAACTCCTTGAAAAGTACCTTGAGGGCGAAGAACCCACAAAGGAAGAAATAAAGAGGGTTATTCGTAAATCGACCATTGACAATACAATGGTTCCCGTAACCTGTGGTACTTCATACCGCAACAAGGGCGTACAAAAGCTCCTTGATGCTATTGTTGACTATATGCCCGCACCTACGGACGTACCCGCAATAAAGGGTACAAATCCCGATACCGACGAGGAAGTATCGGTTGAATCCCGTGACGACCAGCCGTTTGCGGCTCTTGCGTTCAAGATTGCAACCGACCCGTTTGTGGGCAAGCTCTGTTTCTTTAGAGTGTACAGAGGTACGCTTAACGCAGGTTCTTCTGTATATAATTCAACAAAGGGAAATACGGAGCGTATAGGACGTATTCTTCAAATGCACGCAAACCACAGACAGGATATAGATACCGTTTATGCGGGAGATATAGCTGCGGCTGTTGGTTTGAAAAATACAACGACCGGTGACACTCTTTGTATAGAGAGCGACCCCGTTGTTCTTGAACAAATGGAATTTCCGGAACCCGTTATTCGCGTGGCAATAGAGCCAAAGACAAAAGCGGGTCAGGAAAAGATGGGTATTGCACTTGCAAAGCTGGCTGAAGAGGATCCGACCTTTAAGGCTTATACCGACGAGGAAACAGGACAGACCATTATAGCCGGTATGGGTGAGCTTCACCTTGAAATCATCGTTGACAGACTTCTTCGTGAATTTAAGGTTGAGGCAAACATCGGTAAGCCGCAGGTTGCATACAAGGAAACAATTCGCAAGAATGCAGATGTTGACGAAAAGTATGCAAGACAGTCGGGTGGTAAAGGTCAATATGGTCACGTTAAGATCAAGATTGAGCCTAACCCCGGCAAGGGCTATGAGTTTGTTAATGCGGTAGTCGGCGGCGCTATTCCCAAGGAATACATTCCCGCTGTTGATGCCGGTATACAGGGAGCTATGCTTTCGGGTGTACTTGCAAACTACAATGTTGTCGATGTTAAGGTTACTCTTTATGACGGCTCTTATCATGAAGTCGATTCATCAGAAATGGCATTTAAAATTGCCGGTTCAATGGCATTTAAGTCGGGTATGAGAAAAGCAGATCCTGTAATTCTTGAACCGATTATGAAGGTTACCGTTACCGTTCCCGAAGAATATATGGGTGACGTTATAGGCGACCTTAACTCCCGCCGTGGTATGATCCAAGGTATGGAGGCCGTTTCAGGAGCGCAGAGAATCGTCGCAATGGTTCCGCTTTCCGAAATGTTCGGTTACGCTACGGATATGCGTTCAAAAACACAAGGACGCGGACAGTATGTAATGGAACCCGACTCGTATTCTGAGGTTCCAAAGAGCATTGCGGACAGCATTATTACCGCAAGAAGCAAAAAAGACGATTGATATTTTATAAAAATATAAAAAATGCTTGCATTTTGGTCTTATTGTTGTTAAAATAAGACCAAGGTGCAACGCTTTATTAATTTTATATCAGTAGGAGGTAAATTCCAATGGCAAAGGAAAAATTTGAAAGAAATAAGCCGCACGTTAACATTGGTACAATCGGCCACGTTGACCACGGTAAAACAACACTTACGGCTGCTATCACAAAGGTTCTGAACCTTGAGGGTGACGCAGATTTCGTTGATTATGCCAACATTGATAAGGCTCCCGAAGAGAGAGAGCGTGGTATTACAATCAATACGGCTCACGTTGAGTATGAAACACCTAACCGTCACTATGCTCACGTTGACTGCCCCGGTCATGCTGACTACGTTAAGAACATGATTACCGGTGCCGCTCAGATGGATGGTGCTATCCTTGTAGTTTCAGCCGCTGACGGTCCTATGCCTCAGACAAGAGAGCATATTCTTCTTTCACGTCAGGTTGGCGTACCTTACATTGTAGTATTTATGAACAAGACAGACCAAGTTGACGATCCCGAACTTCTTGACCTTGTAGAGATGGAAATTCGTGAGCTTCTTAATGAGTATGAATTCCCGGGCGATGATACACCTATCATTCGCGGTTCTGCTTATCAGGCTCTTTCGTCTGACAGCAAAGATCCCAAAGCAGAAGAGTATGCTTGTATTCACGAGCTTATGGAAGCTGTTGACTCTTACATTCCTACTCCTGAGCGTACAACTGATCTTCCTTTCCTTATGCCTGTTGAGGACGTATTCACAATTTCAGGTCGTGGTACGGTTGCTACGGGTAGAGTAGAAAGAGGTCAGATTAAGGTTTCTGAAGAAGTAGAAATCGTTGGTCTTTCGGAAGAGAAGAGAAAATCTGTTGTTACCGGTCTTGAGATGTTCAGAAAGACTCTTGACTTTGCTGAAGCAGGCGACAACGTAGGTGTTCTTCTCCGTGGTATTCAAAAGACTGATATTGAGCGTGGACAGGTTATTGCAAAGCCCGGTTCCGTTCATCCTCATACAAAGTTCCAGGGTCACGTTTACGTTCTTACCAAGGACGAGGGCGGTCGTCACACACCTTTCTTTAACAACTATCGTCCCCAGTTCTATTTCAGAACAACAGACGTTACGGGTATAATCAGCCTTCCCGAGGGTACAGAGATGTGTATGCCGGGCGATAACGTTGATATGGACGTTGAGCTTATCACACCCGTTGCAATGGAAGAAGGACTTCGTTTTGCTATCCGTGAGGGCGGCAGAACAGTAGGTTCGGGCGTTGTTTCCAAGATTTACGAATAATTTTATTTCTTTCAACGGAAATTAAAAATAAGCACCTCTTGCAGGATATTTTCTACAAGAGGTGCTTTTCTATTATATTTTGAAAATGAAAGTTAAGGGCTCCGGCGCAGTGCCTGCGCAGTTAAGGGCTTCGCCCTTAAAAACCCACCAAAGGCTCCGGCGCAGTTAAGGGCTTTGCCCTTAAAAACCCACCAAAGGCTCCGCCTTTGGAATCCGCAAGCCTTTGAAAAGGCTTGAGCGAAACTTTTGACTATGGTAACAATTACTAATGCCGCGCGAACGTACTTGTCGTTCGCAGTAAGAGCGAGCGGAGCGAGCGACTTCGCGAATTGAGAGCGCAGGCACTGCGCCGCGGTTAGATAATATGTTTATCTTGCAACAGCTATCGGCATAGAGTTGATGTCGGTTTTCGATAAATCAAAATGTGTTTCTATTATTTTCTCTGATGAAGATGGGGAATAATAGAAGCTGTTGATGTGGTTGCCTTCAAAAAAGTATTCGGGCTGCTGCGGACGATATTCATAATCGAATGTGTCAATAATAATGAGCTTTATTTTCATTCTGTTCGGTATGATGTTCTTAATATATACACTTGCCTGCTGACCGGCGTGAATGTTGTCTTTCATTTCCGCAAGACCTGCAAGGTTTGGCGCAAGCTCAACAAACGCACCGTATTCTTCAACCGAACGTATTATGCCCGCAACGGTTTCGCCTACCTCAAATCGGCAGGCATTTTCTTCCCACGTTCCCAAAAGTTCCTTGTGTGTAAGACTTATTCTGCCGTTTTCAATCGTCTTTACAACAGCCTTTATTTCCATTCCCACACTGAATCGTTCGCGCGGATGGTCTATTCTTGATACCGAAATGGAGTCTATCGGCAAAAGAGATACAATACCGCAGCCTATGTCTGCAAATGCTCCGAAAGAATCAAGATGTGTTATACTGGCGTCTATTACATCGCCGGGTATAAGTCCGGAAATATATTCGCGCATACAGCGCTCCTGTGCAAGTCGCCTTGACAATATGGCTACCGTTCGTCCCGCTTCATTCTTTTTAAATTCCGTTATAACAAAGCATACCGGACGGTTCACTCTTGATATGACCGCAATATCTCTGACGGTTCCCTCGCGTATTCCTATCGCACCCTCTTCCCGCGGAATTATTCCCTTTAT
Source organism: uncultured Clostridia bacterium (assembly GCA_947589485.1). GTDB lineage: Bacteria > Bacillota > Clostridia > Oscillospirales > Acutalibacteraceae > UBA1213. The sequence continues at coordinate 11,371 of CANQBK010000051.1, forward strand.
GCAGCCAAGGTCAACGATAAGATTGTGAGATGAGTCACAAACAACCGCTCTGGCTTCAAGAATTTTCCCGTCGTGGTATGCTTCGGTCAACTGAGATATTGACTGAATTGCGGAAAGGTTCTCCACCGTGTTGATAAGTCTGCCTTCAGGATAGTATCCTGTCATTTTGCTTTCATTCCTTTCTTGCTGAGGCAAAGCCTCCTGTGCTTTTTCACAACATCTATATGTAATTGTAGCCTGCTTTATTCGTAATGTTTGTCATTTTATAGAAGCAGAAAAATATAAGCCTGCTTGTATGACATTTATACACTCAACGGCAATTAGATATAATACGGTCTGTGGGAGTAACATACTTTATAAATTATACCGTTTTGCTCTTATAATCATTTGCCGTTATTTTATGCTTGTATTTGACCCGTTAATATTATAGAATAATATGTAAACTATTATTTGGGGGAATGGTCAATGGATGAAAATAATCAAAACATACGTTTCTTGTCGGCTATTTCATATATAGGTGTGTTTTTCGTAATAGGACACTTTGCGGTTGAACGGAACAACCCCGAACTGCGTTTTCACAAATATCAAGGAGGTGTTCTTTTCTGTTTTTTTGCGTTGCTGTATATGATGAATGCGTTATTATCCTTAATTCTTTCCTTTTTTCCTCCCATACAGATAATACTCAGCTTTCTCATATATCTTGCTTTAACGGTCGCCTACGTTATTCTTGCCGTTATGGGTATTAAATCTGCGCTTTGTTTTAATCAAGTCATACTTCCGTTTGTGGGGAGCCTTGCCGTAATGTTAAGAACAAGGGTTGACGAATATCTTGCGCAACGTAAATGACCGTGCATTTGTATTAAGAATAATATCATTAAAAATTTGCGAAAATTGCCGTTATTTATACATCAATAATTTTTCGGCAAATAAAAAACATACAATAAAAAATATTAAGAAGGGATAAAATGAATGAAGATATAATTCTTGTGGATTCTTACGACTTTGACGAAAGAGTTGAAAAAGGAATTTTTCTTGTTGTTTTTTATGCGGAATGGTGCGTGCAAAGCAGAGGTCTTGAACCAATACTTGAAGAAATTGCCGATAGATACTATGACAGTATCCGTGTGCTTGCTCTTGATGTTGAACAGTCGCCCGACATTGCTGTACGTTTCGGTATAGAAAAAACACCTGTTGTTATTTTTTTTAAAGACGGAAAAATTGCCGAAAAAATAGAAGGCGTAAATCCTCCCTCCGTATATTCCGAATATATAGACAGTATTTTGTAATACTATGCGGTTTACGGCTTTATAATTTTGCCTGACGGTCAGTATTTTTAGATGGGGAGGAGTTGCCGTTTTCGGCGCTGTTGCCAATAAAGCAAAGCAATAAAAAGCGGTAAGCCGATATATAAAACGGCTTACCGTAAAATTTTGCAAATTATAAAATTGTTAATCAATCATCGTGAAAAGCACATTCTTCACATTCGGTTATTGTTCCGACAATAGGCTCGGGGTCAATGCCCTGACGCCTGTAATAGTCCGACAGCGCCGCTTTTATGGCTTGTTCCGCAAGTACGGAGCAGTGTACCTTTACTGGCGGAAGTCCGTCGAGAGCCTCCATAACGGCTTTATTTGTCAATTGTAAAGCGTCTTTGATTGACTTTCCCTTTACAAGCTCGGTTGCCATAGAGCTTGTAGCAATTGCCGCGCCGCAACCGAATGTTTTGAAGCTGACATCGGTAATTATATCGTCCTTGACTTTAATATACATTTTCATAATGTCGCCGCATTTTGGGTTGCCAACTTCGCCTACACCGTCGGCGTCGGGCATTTCACCGACATTTCTGGGATTTGCAAAATGGTCCATAACTTTTTCGCTGTATGCCATAGTAATATCACCTTTCAGTTTTTAATTTTAATTTTTGTCATTCTTTTTGATTTTCTCCCATAAAGGAGACATTGCTCTAAGCCTTTCTATAATCGGCGGCAGAACCTCAAGAATGTAATCTGCGTCTTTCTCTGTTGTTTCGTCGCTGAACGAAAGGCGCAGAGAACCGTGTGCAACCTCGTGCGGAAGACCTATTGACAGCAGAACGTGACTTGGGTCAAGCGAACCTGATGTACACGCCGAACCTGATGAAGCCTCGACACCTTTCATATCAAGCATAAGCAGCAGCGACTCTCCCTCAATTCCGTGAAAACACATATTTATATTTCCGGGAAGACGGTGTTTCCTGTCGCCGTTTATTCTTGAACGTTCAATTTTTAAAAGTTCGTCTATAATCTTGTCACGGATTTTTTCAAGACGAGGGTTCCTTTCCGGCATTTTTTCAACAGATTCTTTCAGTGCCGCAGCCATACCGACAATACCTGCGACATTTTCCGTACCTGCACGGAAACCGCGTTCCTGAGCGCCTCCGTGAACAAGGTTTGGCAGCCTTATTCCTTGTTTAACATACAGTGCGCCGACACCTTTCGGTCCGTGGAACTTGTGTGCGGAAAGCGAAAGCATATCTACGCCAAGTTCGGCAATGTCAACCGGAATGGTTCCGACAGCCTGAACAGCGTCGGTATGGAATATAACGCCGTGTTTGTGCGCCGTTTCAGCAAGCTCTTTTATCGGCTGTATAGTGCCTATTTCATTGTTGGCAAACATAATTGTAACAAGAGCTGTATCGCTGCGTATAGCGGCTTCAAGCTCCTCGGGACGTACAAGACCGTCCTCGTGAACGTCAAGCAGGGTAATTTCAAATCCCTTTTTTTCAAGATATTCAAGAGTGTGAAGAACTGCGTGATGTTCAAATTTACTTGAAATTATGTGTTTTTTACCCTTTTTCTCACCAAGCTCGGCGGCGCCCTTTATTGCCCAGTTGTCGGCTTCGCTTCCGCCCGAAACAAAATATATTTCGTTGGGTTTTGAAGCGTTTAGGAGCTTTGCAATATCCTCTCTTGCGTTGTCAACAGCAGCTCTTGTTTTAATGCCAAGACGGTACAAGCTGGACGGGTTCCCGTAAAGTTCGGTTAAATACGGTTTCATAGCTTCAAATGCGGTATCAGATAATTTGGTCGTTGCCGCATTGTCGGCATATACAAATTTTGACATTTGTTTAAACCTCTTTTCTGTATATTTGGATAGAAAAGTAAAATATATATTTAATATTTACATTTTATCTTACCGAATACATAATACACCAATAAAATTAATAAATCAATAGTATTGACGTATTTCATAGTAAAATAGTATGATATACTATTTTTATCGTTGCGCTTTGTTTAAATTGCACAATATTTAATCTTTGTCTTACCGTAAGAACTCTTAAATTTATTTTTGTACAGCAAATAAAATTTTAAAATATTTATGTAACTTTTTTGTTAGGTCAGGATTATATAAGTAAAGGAGGTCATCTTTATGAAAATACATAAGTTTATGTGTACGCTTACGGCTATAACTTTACTTGTTGGAACGGTCGGGTGTGCCGCCGAAAGCAGTGAAACCCCCTCTGCGAAAAGTGATATAACGAATGATTCGGGTATTGCAGCAGGTGTTGATAAAGGGGAGAAATCCACGGATAAGTACGGTACTTCCGAAAAAACGGCAAAGTCCGAGATTGACACAGCGGGCAGTTCCGGTAAGGCAGACGGGGACAGTGTTGGAAACGAAGCGTATGATGCAGATGGAAAAGACGATGGAGTTACGGATTTTGTAGAAGAAGGCTTTGTAGCAGAAGGCGATGGTGACGGAGATGTTAGATGCGGTATTGAAGGAGATATTAATAACAATGAACCGCCCGAACCGGGTCAGTTAACTGCCGGAGAGTGGAACGACAACGATAACAGAGGATTTTTTTCAAATCTCGTAAAATCGGGCAATATTACTTTTCCGAGTTACGGTATAGACCCGAGGTACCGCACGATGGTAACAGTAACCACAGATGATGGTACACCTGTTGTAAATGCAAAGTCAAGGCTTATAGATTCAAGCGGCAATGTTTTATGGAGTTCCGTTACGGATAAGCAGGGCAGGGCATATATGTTTTCGTCAGATAAAGGTGTGGCGGCATCGGTAGAAATTGAAAGCGGCGGAAAAAAACAAAGTTATAAAATTGAAAATACCAAATCTGACAGTCAAACCTCAAATATAACCGAAGATGTAGAGTTAAAATTAACATTTTCGGCAGGAAGCAAGGCATACAAGCAGACTGATATTATGTTTATTGTTGACAGTACGGGTTCTATGGCTGACGAAATGTTTTTTTTGCAGAGTGAATTTTCAGCTATATCGAGCGATATAGGGACAGACGGCACAAGATATTCTATTAATTTTTATCGTGATGAAGGCGACGAATATGTTACAAGACGTTATGATTTTACCGATGACATAAGCAATCTTCAAAAAAATCTTAATAAAGAAAGTGCAGTGGGCGGAGGTGATACTCCGGAGGCAGTTGCAAAGATATTGAGTGAAACAATGATTGACGGAGGCTGGAGTGACGAATCTGTAAAAATTGCATTTCTTATTTTTGATGCGCCTCCGCACAAAGGAACCGAAAATGAGATTTTGTCCGCGGTAAAGGCGGCATCAGAAAAAGGCATACGGATAATACCTGTTGTTTCCTCTAATGGGGAAAGGGACACTGAAGTATTTGCCCGTTCACTGGCTATAACAACGGGAGGAACGTATGTATTTCTTACCGACGATTCAGGTATAGGTGATTCTCATCTTGAGCCGATAATAGGAGATTACAAGGTAGAGAAGCTATACGATATTATTATAAGAATAATTAAAAATTATAAACAATAAATTTAGTTTATGTACCCATAATTAAAAGTTTCGGCGCCGAACCGGCGCGGGCGATTCGCGTTATCGCTCACTCCGTTCGCTCGTACTGAGAGCAATGACTACATTTGCGCGGCATTAGTTTATGTAGCCATAGTCAAAAGTTTCGGTCAAGCCTTTTCAAAGGCTTGCGGATTCCAAAGGCGGAGCCTTTGGTGGGTTTTAAGGGCAACGCCCTTAACTATCATTTTTAAGAAATAAGAAAACAAAAAATTACGGGGAACCCCTTGCGTGGGTTCCCCACCGAAAAACAGTCCACCG
>CANQBK010000052.1 GCA_947589485.1 uncultured Clostridia bacterium
AGAAACCGCTTACTGTGCGGTACTCTCTTTGCTATAATATTACATCAGAATTTATTAAATGTCAAGCGATTTGCAACAATCAAACAGAGTGCTTTTTATCCGAAAATGCAGTATTTGACAAAGCATTATCATAATGATAACATATAAATCGAGAGTATTGCACAAAGTGGCAGGCGGTTTCTCCCGTAAGGGAGGTGATAACTTATGTCGCATACAGAATTGTATCAATTCATAATTATGTTGACGGCTGTTATCTCTCTTGTGTATAAGGTCATAAAAGACCGCTACGACAAGAAGTAAGTTTCTTACATAAAAATAAGAAACACCGCCCAAACGACCAAATTTAGCGGTGTTTCTTTAAATATACCCATTTTGGAGAAACCGCTTACTGTGCGGTACTCTCTTTGCTATAATATTACATCAGAATTTATTAAATGTCAAGCGATTTGCAACGATTGTAACTACGACGAAGCAGTGACAATATAAATGTTTCGTATAGAATATTTATTAAAAATATGAAATTACACATATAAAAATGAAATAACAATCACGTTTGCGGAACTATAAAGATACTAAAATACCGTATGATTTCTGATATATCAGTAATCATACGGTATACAATCTGGTGCCGGTGGCGGGACTTGAACCCGCACGCCATCGCTGGCAATGGATTTTGAGTCCACCTCGTCTGCCAATTCCAACACACCGGCGCAATATCGAAACTGTTTATTATTATACATTATGAAAAGAGCTTTGTCAATCATAAATTTTATGTTTTTTCCGGCGCCGGAGCCGGCGCAGGCAATTCGCGCTATCGCTCACTCCGTTCGCTCGTATTGTAAGCAAAAACTACATTCGCGCGGCGTAAGTTATTTTAGCCATAATTAAAAGTTTCGCTCAAGCCTTTTCAAAGGCTTGCAGATTCCAAAGGCGGAGCCTTTGGCGGCGCCGAGCCGGCGCAGGCGATTCGCGATGTCGCTCACTTCGTTCGCTCGTACTGCAAACAATAAGTACATTCGCGCGGCGTTAGTTATTTTAACCATAGTTAAAAGTTTCGCGCAAGCCTTTTCAAAGGCTTGCGGATTCCAAAGGCAAAAACTTATTGTTTACGGGGAACCCCTTGCGTGGGTTCCCCACCGAAAAACAGTCCACCGGACTGTTTTTCGCCCCTCCTGCTTTTGGAAAGTAATAAGAGTTTCGCAGTCTGCGGACTGCGACAAGGGACTCCGTCCCTTGACCCTGCCGCCTTTTGAAAAAGGCGGGCGAAAACGCGCCGAGCCGGCGCAGGCAATTCGCGATGTCGCTCACTCCGTTCGCTCGTATTGCAAGCAATAAGTCATTCGCGCGGCGTAAGTTATTTTAGCCATAATTAAAAGTTTCGCGCAAGCCTTTTCAAAGGCTTGCGGATTCCAAAGGCAGAGCCTTTGGTGGGTTTTTAAGGGCAAAGCCCTTAACTATCACTTTCGGGGGCGCAGACTTTGCGCCGAATATTCGGTTGAATTGCTTTGAGGTTGCCAAAAGTATGAATATATGATAAAATAAAATCGAAAGTTAAAATGTTTTATGTCCTTAAAAACAACGAATTGAGAAATTGTGTTTTTGTATCATTTGTGTGAATGAAAGGAATGATAATTGTGAGTAAATTTAAAAGCGTATTGAGAATATTTTTTATAGTATTGTCTGCATTTATGATTTTATGGTATTTGATTTCGGGTATAATAAATATAGGCAGTATTTTCGGAATAGTATTTTTTCTCTGTATCGGGGCAAGGGCAATATACAGCAAGAAAGTATATGAGTTTTATCAAAAATGTAAAAGAACACAGGTCAAAAGAATAATTATTGAAATAGTTTCACTGATATGCGCCGCTGTTGTAATGTATTTTATTTCTTTGACATTATTTATGGTTTACTGCGCGCATAGGGCGCCGAAAGACGGCGCTACTGTTGTTGTGCTTGGCTGTCAGGTTAACGGAAACACTCCGAGCGTAATGCTTGAAGAAAGAATAAAAACTGCGTACAATTATTTGTCGGATAACCCCGATGCAAAGTGTGTTGTTTCGGGCGGCAAAGGAGAAAACGAAAATATCAGCGAAGCAGAGTGTATGTACAATGAGCTTGTAAAGCTGGGAATTGATAAATCAAGAATATATATCGAGGACAAATCAACCGATACATACGAAAATATCAAGTTCAGCGAAAAAGTGATTTCGGAAAACGGACTTAATAATAATATTGCCGTTGTTTCCGACGGTTTCCATCAAATGAGAGTTGCAATAATAACGCAAAAGCTCGGATATTCCTGCGGCGCAATATCCGCGTCCACTCCGTTTTATCTTCTTGCAAATTTTTCGACAAGAGAAATGCTTGCTTTAACCAAAGAAATAGTATTTAATTAAAAGCCGTTTTGCATTGTAAGGAATTGTAAGGCTTTTACAAAATTCAATAAGCGGCTGCGTGTTACACTTTTAAATATGGCTACCGTAATCCTATCGGCTTTAAACGGTTGGATTGCGGTAGCCAAAAGTAAAAGTTTGCGATATAATTATGTTATTTGGATACAAAAATCAAAAACGGATACGATTATATATTACGGTACCGCATTATTTTTGTGTGCGAATATAGAAGAAAATTGTTGATGTCAAAAATATATTTACACCTGTTAGATAACGAAATCCGAAAAGAAGAAAGCCTATTGGATTTCAACAATGGATAATTCACTTTGTAGTATTGGAGTATTACTGTTATGAAAAAAGGAGTTTTGTCGGCAGCACTTGCGCTTTTTCTTACTGCTGCGGTTCTTGTTCTGCCGATTGTCAATGCACAGTACACAAGCAGTCAGGAACCCAAACCCGACAGAGTTAATAAATCTCATGAGGTTATAGTCGATAAAGAAAAAAATGAAAATTCCGATTTAAATTTGACAAACAATGAAACCGACAGCATTGCAACATTTATTGTAACCGTTGACGGAGATTCGCTGTTGGATACATTTATTTCCTCCGACAGCGGTTACGGAAACATTGTTGATTTTATAAAATCTTCTGACGGCAAACAATACAATGACAGTATAAAAAAAAATCAGGCGGTTGTAAAGGCGAGTATTCGCAAAATCGTGCCGAAATCGGATTTTTCTGACAGCTTTACCTATGCGGTCGTGCTTAACGGTTTTTCGGTAAAGGCTCCGAAAAGCAGCCTTGAAAAAATTCGCGGCATAAAGGGCGTTCAATCCGTTATTATTTGCAATGACATACAATATGTAAATGACGAAACAAATGAAACAAGCTACACGGACGATATATCTGAAATGAACGGCTCGGAAGAGGAAAATACATCTGACGAAAACGGTACAGATACCGAGCAGAGAGCAACATTTTCTAATTTGTCAAAAAATTTTAAGGATACAGTTAATGCCGATTACGCCTATAAAAGAGGGTATACGGGCGGTAAAAGTCTTGTTGCCGTAATAGATGACGAATTTGACTGTTCGCACAGCGTGTTTTCGGCTCTGCCTGCCGAGCCTAAGTATACGGAAAGCGAATTGGGAGAAATCTTTTCTTCGGTAAAGTTTAACACTGCTTCGGAATATTCCTTTAAAGATGTATACAAAAGCGGAAAAATAATTTTTGCTTATGATTATGCGGATAAAGACAACGAAACATATTCGGGCGGTGACAGCCACGGTACACATATTGCGGGTATAATTGCAGGCAATAACGGAAAAACGGGCGTCAATGAATTTAGCGGAATAGCATACGATTCCCAGCTTGCCTTTATGAAAGTGTCCTATGATTCCGAAAGCATAAACGGTAAAATCACCTCTGCCGATGCTGTCCTTGCGGCGTTTGATGATTCGGTAAAGCTCGGTGCGGACGTTATAAATTGTAGTTTCGGCGCCGCAAGAAATATGTATGAGTATTCGCTTTATACGGATATTGTAGAAAAGCTGACGGCTGCGGGAACCGTTGTGGTCACTTCGGCGGGGAATTACTGCTTTAACGGCAGCGAGATTAACGACAGCTTGAGTGCGTTATATACGGATTACAACACGATAAGCGGATTCGGAATGATTGACGGCTGCCTTACGGCTGCTTCCGTTGACAATAATTCAAGAATAGGCAACAAGCTGAAAATCGGTGAAGATGAAATAAATTATTTTGAATCACAAATTACATCGGAAGAAACAAATTATGTTGAGGACGATTGCATTTTTAACGTAAAAATTAAAAACGGCACCGAATATTATTGTCTTGATTCGCAAGGCGCGGAAGAGGATTACGACGACAAAAACGTATTCGGCAAGGTAGTCGTTCTTTCGGAGGGTGATATTTCACCGGAACAGCAGGCGGATAACGCATACAAAATGGGGGCGTTGGGCGTTATCCTTATATCCGACAGCGAAAATCTTTCCCTTACGTCAAAGCCTATACCGTTTATTCGCGTACCGTCAGATTACGAGGAATTTTTTTACGAAAATCCTGAGGGTAAACTTTCTGTTGACAACGCAGACTATATTTACAGGACTTCGGGCGGCGTTGATATGTCGGAGAAAAGCTCATACGGCGTTACACCCGATTTAAAGCTGAAACCCGATATATCGGCGCCGGGAGTTAATGTCCTTTCAAGCGTTGACAATGATAAATACGGAATAATGTCGGGAACATCAATGGCGGCGCCGTGTGCCGCAGGTGCATATTTGCTTGTAAAGCAGTATCTTGAAACAATGCCGAATTTCTCACAGCTCACGCAGATGCAAAAAAACGAAACCGTAAAGGCGGTTATGATGTCAAACGCAGACGCCGTAAAATATAACGGCGATTCCTCCGACAATGACGTGATTAACGAGGAGAGTTCCGAAGATAATAACGAGAATAGTAACGAGAATAATAACGGTGAAGCTGTTATTAATACCGAGCCGTACTGTTCTCCGCGTGTTTCGGGCGCAGGACTTTTAAATCTCGGCAGGTCGATGTCCTCAGGGGCGTATATTACCGTGGGAGATACAATGCAGGCAAAAGCAAACTTAGGCGACAATATTTCGGGAAAATATGAATTTGAAGCCGTTATCCATAATATGTCGGGTTCCGCAAGAAAATACAATGTTTCCGCTTGGCTTGGTACGGATTCTTTTTCGGTTGATGAAGATATGCGCTGTATAAACACCTTAGCACCCTATTCTCTTGGGGACGGTGCAAAGGTTGTCGTAAGCGTTAACGGGAAAAATACCGATACCGTTTCCGTTGCGGCAAAATCCGAGCAAAGGCTGAAAATCAGCATTACGCTCGACCCCGTAACAGTGCTTGCATATAAAAACTTTTTTAAAAACGGTTTCTTTACTGACGGTTATATTTTCCTTGACGGCAATGACGGCACAAGGCTTAATATTCCTATTATGGGATTTTGCGGAGATTGGTCGGAAACAGAAATTTTTGATAAAACTATTTATGACAGCAACGGCTCCGTAACAGGTTTTGAAAATTCATTAAACGCAGTTGCAGGTATGGATTACAGTGCCGAAGATTACACTTTGGGACTGAATAAATTTACAGGAGAGGTAAATACACAAAATATTTCGATAGGAAAGGATACTGTACGCAACATAAATGAAGACCGTTCGCTTGACGACTCGTATATACTGCCTTGCTTTTATATGCTGCGCGATGCTTACGATTTTACCGTGACGGTTTCTTCAAATGACGGAAAAACACTGTTTACTCATAATTACGGAACCGTGGGCAGTTTTTATTCAAAGGATACAAAGCCCTATTACGCTCTTACCGATTACAGCGGCGACCTTAAAAAATTCTTTTCTTCGCTTTCCGAGGGTAAGTATGTATATACGGTCAGCGCAAAAACAATGGATTCGGACGGCGCGCTTACCTCGGAAAAGTCCGAAAGTTTTAACTTTACAGTTGACAATACGCCGCCTGAGGATATTTCACACAAAACCTATTTGAAAGACGGCAAAATATATTTGGAGCTTACCGCAAAGGACGAAACCGCTCTTCAAGGTTTCAGATTTTACACTGCTTCATACAATGCCGAAACGGGAAAATATGACTATGCGGATCAATTCGACAAACTGACGGAGGCAGGATATTTACCTGAAAATTCGTATAAAACAGAAAAGATTTCATATAATGATGACGGTTCGGTAACATTTCTGTATGACATAACCGAACTTCGCAGTCGATTGGGCAGGCTCAGCTTATACAGTCCGTCAAATATGAGCAGTCCATATCCGCTTAAAATTGTTTACAAGGCTGTTGACTATGCTTTTAATATGTCAAATGCCCGTACCGTCGATACTATCGTTTACGGCTCGGCAGAATTTACTTTTGTTGACCGCAATAACAGACCCGTTAAGGGCGTAAAAGCCGCCGCCGACGGAAAAGAAATTATTTCCGACGAAAACGGTGTTATAAAGTTTGACGGCTTGCTTTCTAATGTTTATGAAGTGGATATTGTGGATATTCCCGAAAATTACACGCTGAAAAATAAAATATACATTATAGGCATTATCGACAGCCGTATGGATTACAAGAAAAAAATATTACTCGATTTTAGCGATAAATATGTGGAACCCTCTGATGTATCTCAAGATTTGCCGGAAACGGTTCATTCTGAAAGTTCCGTGACGTCGGCGGAAATAAATCCGCAAAATATGAATAAAACTGACAAGGTGCCTAAAGATACGGGCGGAAATTCGTATTATGCGCTTGCTTTTGTCGGTGTTATTCTGTTGATAAGCGTAGGCGCACTTTTGTTTTCAAAGTACCGAAGAAATATTTAGTATGTACCAAAAGATTTCGGCGGCGGTTATGAAAATTTGGCGCAGTCAATCAAAATTATACTGACTGTAATGTTTAAAACTCGGTAAAATGTGTTGAAAACTCCGTTGAAAGAGTTGAAAAACCGTAATATTATCCGTGTTAAAACTGTTGAATTATTTTTAACATCATTATTTTCGTACATGATACGACAAAAAATAACATTCTGTATTATCTTGTTGTCAATGCTTTTTTGTAAAATTTTATTTATTTATCTGTCGGACGAAAAATGTTACGGTTGACATTATAAACAAATTGAGGTTTAATAATATTGACGGGGCGGCGTCCCCGTCAGTTTTAAAAAATCGGGATCACGGATCGGATTTTTGCGTTCGGTATTAAAAATATAAGAATCGGAGGAAACAAGCTATGGTATATGTTTTTCTTGCGGAGGGCTTTGAGGAGATAGAGGCGCTCACTCCCGTTGATATTTTAAGAAGGGGAGGAGTTGACACGGTCACCGTTGGGATAGGCGGCAAAAATATTAAAGGTTCCCACGGAATATCGGTTTCTGCCGATATTTCCGACAGCGAATTTAAACCCGATGATAAAACAGAGGGTATAATCCTGCCCGGAGGAATGCCCGGAACGCTTAATCTTGAGGCGAGCGTATCCGTTATGGAAGCGGTATCGTATTGTGCGGACAGAAATATACTTATAGGGGCGATTTGCGCCGCTCCGTCAATATTGGGGCATTTGGGTATGCTTAAAGGAAAAAATGCAACCGCGTTTCCGTCATTCCAAAGTGAGCTTGACGGTGCGGTTCTTGGCGATTTTGTGGTTAGGGACGGTATGATCGTTACCGCAAGAGGAATGGGAGTTTCCGTGGAATTTGGATTGAAACTGCTTGAAGTTTTGAAAGGAAAAGAAACGGCTGACAAGGTAAAGGAGTCAATACAATGCAGGCAGACAATGTCGGTGTGATGAAAAATAAATTGCGCGGAATATGTATAGATACCCGCAAAAAAATGTCTGCCGAGAAAAAGCTGTTGTTTGATAACGATATTTTTTTGCGTATTATCGCATCTGAACAGTACAGCGTTTCCAAAACATTGATTACATATATATCAAAGGATATAGAGGTCGATACGGTAAGGCTCATTTATAAAGCGCTTTCCGACGGTAAGAGGGTCGCTGTTCCGAAATGCCTGAATAAAACAGGTGATATGGATTTTTATGTCATAAAATCATTGGATATGCTGGAAAAGGGCTGTTTCGGGGTCTATGAACCCAAAACGAATGTTTGCGAAAAGCTGTCCGATTACTCGGAAAGTATGTGCATAGTTCCGGGGCTGTCGTTTGACGGCAGCGGCTGTCGGCTCGGCTACGGAAAAGGCTATTACGACAGGTTCCTGTCGGTTTACGACGGTGTTTCGGCAGGGATATGTTACTCAAATTGTATGGTGAGTCGGGTGCCGAAAGACCGTTATGACGTACCCGTTGATTTTGTGATTACCGAGTGCTGTACGATAGTACCCGATAAAAACAAACAGGTATTGCAGACCTCTGTACACAGATGAATATATGCGGTTCGGTCGGCTTTGGGTTACTTATATCGAATCGGCTTGCCGCAAAAGCAGTCTGTTTGTTGAAAGCAGAGCTTTAAAAAGACAAGGTGAATAAAAAGGAGGGTCTTTCGGTTATGAGCGATGAGCTTGAACAGAAAAGACAGGAAAAAATAGCGAATTTTAAGCTGAATTTCAGCGATGATATTGACGGCGAAGAAACCGAAATAAGCAGTTCCTCGGAAGATGACGCAGGCACGGTCGAGGAGAGCGGAGTTTCGGAAAACGAAAAAAGCGATTCGGTTGAATTTGTAATGGATATTGACAAGTCTTCCGACGTATATGACGATATATCAAGCGGAAAAAACGATGATATTGACAGTTACAGCGGAAATCCCGCAGACGAGGAGGAAACCGTCGATAAGAACGCTCTTAAAAAAGCGAAAAGGCTTGACCGTAAAAGACAGAGAAAAAAATCCAAAAAGAACCGTGCGATTTTTCGTATAGTATGGCTGACAATGATAATATTCGTTTCCATTATGCTGGGACAATATATTATGATTGGCGTAAACGACCTTTTGGCGGTCGGCAGGGAAGAAAACAAAAGCGTTTCCATAACCATTCCCAAAAATGCCTCGCTTAACGACATTGCAAGCATACTTTACAAAAATCACGTTATCAATAATGAGGGATTTTTTAAGGTATATGCTGTTCTTACAAAGTCCACGACAGGTTTTACAAACGGTACTTTTAAGATCGATACCAACAAGGACTATCAGGCGATCATAAACTATATGCAGTCGGATATGAACAGAACAGATGTTGTAACGCTCCAGTTTACCGAGGGTATGACCGTTACGGATTATGCCGAATTGCTTGAGGAAGGTAAAGTATGCTCTGCAAAGGACTTTCTTGATATGTGCAATTCGACAAAATTTGACGAGGACTATGAGTTCATAAAGGATATAAAAAATTCGGATAAACGCTATTACAAGCTCGAAGGTTACCTTTTCCCTGATACCTACGATTTTTATGTCGGAGAAGATACCGATTCCGTAATAAGAAAGTTTCTCGCAAATTACAGAAGAAAGCTTTATCTTACAAAATCAAGAGCCGAGGGCTTTGAAAAGAAAGTTACAATTAAAGAACGTGCCGAAAAGCTCAATATGTCTATGGAAGATGTAATTAAACTTGCGTCGCTGATACAGGCAGAGGCTGCCGACGAGGAAGATATGTATATGGTTTCGTCTGTTCTGCACAACAGGCTTAATACCCTTAAAACGGGAGGAAAGAACTCTTCCGGAGAGGAAGGTTTGGATTATCTTCAGTTGGATTCCACCATATACTATCCTTACGGCTCAAAAAGCGAGGTACCGGCTTCATTACGCAATTCCTATGTAAGCAATTTCAGCACCTACAAATATAAAGGCTTGCCGAACGGTCCTATATGTAATCCGGGACTTGAAGCAATACAGGCTGCTGTTTCGCCTGCCGATACGGATTACTATTACTTCTGCCATAAGCCTGCGACCGATGACCAGCCCGCAGTGGCATATTACGCAAAGACAAATGCAGAGCATTTGAAGAATAGGGCAAAAGCAGGAATTATATAAATTTATTTGATTGCGCAGCTTTTTCTGAAAGCTGCGCAAAAAATTTACATTTAGTTTAGAATATCGGAGGTAAATATGGATTTTTTGTTTGTGGCTTTCGGCGGTGCAATAGGAGCAATGGGAAGATATGCAATAAGCCTTATATCAGTTAAATCGGATTTTCCGCTGCTGACACTTATAACGAACATTTTGGGCGCTTTATTAATAGGATTTATTGTCGGTATTGTAAGCAATAATAACAACGTATCGCAAAATACCGTCTTGTTTTGGAAAACCGGCGTATGCGGGGGATTTACGACCTTTTCCACATTTTCGCTTGAAGCCCTGCAATTGATTGAAAACAAGTCGTATTTGCCGGCGATTATTTATATAGTGCTAAGCGTATTGTTTTGCATTGCGGGTGTTTTTTGCGGAAAGAAATTGGCAATGCTTTTTGGTTGATTACGGTTATATTATACTTATCATATCTTCTTATATAGAATTAAATTAAAAACAATATGTTAAATTTTTGATAACAGCGCACTAAAAAAATAATTAGTTATTGAATATAATAGTTTAATTTGTTATAATAAAACCATATTAGGGGGGTAGGAGTATGGAATCCTGTTCACAGCTTTATACCAAAAAAATTGCTGAGTCAATAATTCACGGATTGGAGCAAAGACACAGCAATATTCTTTTTGTAAAACACTACAATACGCTTAATGTTCCCATAGGAGATATTCAAGACGTTGTTTTGAAAAGCAGCGAAAAAATAGAGCTTATGTACCACGAATTTTCGGCAAACAAAATGCAGGAGGCTTATGAGCCGTTCTTGGGCTGGATAAAAGACCTGTATCTAAAATTTTACAAGGATATGTCAATAGACGAATTTTTGGAAAATTCGGGAGTATATTATTTAAGCAGACCTACAATAAAATCGTACATAGTCAGCGGCGAATGTAAACGCACGGAGGATATTATCGTTGCGGAAGTCGATTACGAACGCAAACAGTTTGCCCATTCGCTTACATCTGTTTTTTCTTATATATCCAACCATCATAAGCTGTTGTTTGTACTTAACAGACTTCATCTTGCGGAAAATTCGACATTGAATTTCCTTTTGGAATTTATACAGAAAAATTACGAAAATATTTCACTTTTAGCAAATTATAATGAGGCTTATGCAATACCGCAGTATACATTGGAAAAATGGACGATGTTGGTCCACAAGATTGAGGAACTTAACTATATGCTTGACTGGAATATGCAGGACCCTCAAACCGATGTAAACATAATTGAGAGCTTTGAACCTATATTGTCTGAATTTCCCGAATATCTTGTACGTATCAACAATATGATAAATACGCTTGCCACCAAACAGGCGTTAAATTATCTGAAAATAGTTTACAACAAAATAATAAGCGATAAAGTTAATATAAGTACAAAAAATCAGGTTAAATTTTATATGCTTTATGCTCTTGCCGCAATGTATGACCTTAACATTACGACCGCACTTATAATGTGCGATAAACTGAAAAGCGTAAATAACAAGCACCCCGATATTCGTTATACGTTTCAGTACCACTATATTTTGACGATGTGCGAAATATACGGCGGTCAAACAAATCTTGCGCGGAAAAATTTCCGAAAGTGCAAAATGATTGCGGAAAAGAGCGGCTCGGATAAATATATTTTTATTGCAAAGATGCTTGAATATTTTTGTATTTTGGACGGCTGCAATAATTTTTACCGTTGGGACGTAAACATTGACAGCGAAGAGTTGGCGCAGTTTTGCGTTAAAGCCGAAAAGTATAAAGCATATAACCATCTGGCTCATATTCTGTTTTTTGGCAGCGGAAATATAAGAGAAAATTTTGTGGGAAATTCTCAAAAGTGCGAAGAACAGGAATCCTTTAAAAAAGCAATGGAAATTGCTAATATGCTGAAAAACGACAGACTTATCATAGCTGCTTGGCGTAAAAACGTTTTTATGGCTCAAGGTTACGGCTGTTTTAATTATGTCGATTATTACTATAAAAAATGTCTTGAAATTATTGAAAAGCAAAATGATAAGAACGAAGAGGCAGGTATATATAACGGACTTGGATTTAACAGAATAGTAAGCGAACAGTTCAGCATTGCAAATGAATATTTTAACCGTGCGCTGGAAATTTTCTACAAGCAAAAAAACGCTTACTATGTTTCCGAAACACTTTACAATATGGCGACCAACGCAATACTTGCCTATAATTATGAAACGGCTTACAATTACCTTTTGTATTGTATAAAACTCTTGAAATCCATAAAAAAGCACCGTATGAATGTCTGTAATATTTCAAAGGTTTACGGTATGATTGCGTATTGCAGCTACAAAATGGGAATAGAATACAATGCACATTTCTATCACAATAAAATGGAAAGAGTGCTGTACCATATAATACATTCGGACGGTGAACCGAATTATTTCCTTTGGGACGATGATATGTTCTTCTATTACTTTGTAAGCGGATTGCTTGAAAAGTCGGAAAACAAAGTCAAGGCACAAGAATTTTTTGACAAGGCGCAGTACCATATGTTCCGTTCTGAGGGACTTCTATTCTTTGCCTATGCAATGTTTGCCGAAGAACAGGCAGACCTTTACAACGAGCAGGGACGTTCGGAAGACGCTGAAGAGGTACTTAACAAGTGTATAGAATTTTGCAACAAAAACGGATATAAGAATAAAGAAGAAATGTTGTTTGCAAAGCTGCACAATCGTTCCCTTATAAAGAAACATATTACACTGCCCCTGACAAGCGTAGACAAATATAATATTGATGAACTTGCCCAAATAGCCGAAATGGAAGTGATGCTGTCCGACAAAACCAAGGGAATTGATTTCCTTGTAGCGTGGCAGGAGCTTCTTAATAAGGAAAACTCCACCAAGAATGACATTATAGAAAATTCTATGGGAATGATTCAAAACAATTATAATATCGACAGTGTGATATATGTTGATGTTATAGACAGAGAACCCGTTATGAGATATAACGGAAGTGAGTTTGAAATAAGCAAGGAGCAATTGAAAACCATTTCGTCCTATCTTACCAGACACAAAAAGTCATTTGTCGCATCAAGGTTTGAACGTGAATTTTATGAATATTCGCCGATAATATCTACCTTTGGAATAAATAAGGTCGTGTCATTTGCCTGTATCCCCCTTACAACAGGCGACACTCTTTCGGGATTTATGATAGCGTTTATTGAACTTCACGACAATATGACGGGAAATCTTAATTTTCTTGACCATAATGACCTTACGATTTTCAAGTTTGCACTTCGGCAAATGAATGATACGTTGTACAGACTGAAAACAAGAGATGAAATTAACCAAATGAACCGTAAGCTCCAGCAAAGCGCTGTTACCGATTTGCTTACTGGTCTGCTGAACCGTCAGGGCTTTACCAAAAAGATTGACGATTATACCGATATGGTGCAAAAAAACAAGAAAAAAGATGTGTGTGTAACGGTTCTTTACATTGACCTTGATAATTTCAAGTATTGTAATGATACCTTTGGACACGCTGTCGGAGATGCCATACTTATCCAGTTTTCGCGTTTGTTTGAACGTGTTATGGAGCAAAACGGTTATATAGTTCGATACGGCGGCGATGAATTTTTGATGATAATGCCCGACCACAAAGTAGACGAGGGCATAGAGACAGCCAAAAAAATATATAAAGAGATAGAACAATGCGGATACTTTATACCGGTTATAGAGGAGAACGTACACGGTGAAGTTGAAATTCCGGAAAACCATCGTGTTTCGTGTTCCATAGGTATCGCGTCCGCCGATAATTATAATCAGGATTCGGTAAATCTTGCTTTGAAACACGCTGATTCAAAACTGTATGATGTAAAGAAAAATAAAAAGTCGAATTACAGCGTATGGTACGGCGGCGATGATTGACCGTATGCAGTGTTTTGTTCTATAATGAAATTAATTATTGGCGGCAGGAACTTTGTTGAGCATTGTTCCTGCCGCCGTTATTTATTGCCGTAACGGTAAATTTCAAAAACATTGTTTTATTTTGTGCATAAGTGTGATATAATTATTAACAGTAAAATATTATTGTATTGATAAATAGGATTAACGTACAAAATTACGTTGTACCAAAAATAAAAACAGGAGGGTGTATTTTATGGTTGTAACAATTGCAAGGCAGTTTGGAAGCGGAGGAAGAGAAATAGGAAAAAAACTTGCCGAAGATTTGGGTATAAAATTTTATGACAAGGAGCTTATTACTCTTGCCGCCAAGGAGAGCGGAGTAAGTCCTGAAATATTTCAAAAGGTAGATGAAAAAGCAACCAACAGCCTTCTTTATTCTCTTTCTGTGGGAGCTGCTGCGACAATCGGAAGCAATTACGGCATTTCGCCTCAGGTTCCGATGAACGATAAACTGTTTCTTCTCCAACACGATATAATAAAAAAGGTGTCTGCCGAACCGTGCGTAATTGTCGGAAGATGTGCCGATTATGTTTTGAGCGACCGTATTGACTGCATAAAGCTGTTTATATATGCAGACATTTTAAAGCGTATAAAATATGCGGTCGATGTGTATAAAATCCCCCATGAAAAAGCTGCATCGGTAATTCAAAAGGTAGATAAAACAAGAGCAAACTATTATAATTATTATTCCACGGGTAAGTGGGGCAACCCGAACAATTACAACCTTTGTATTAACAGCGGAGAACTGGGTGTTTCAAGAAGTGTGGAGCTTATTGAATTTTACCTTAGACAGCGTGGTATGATATGAATTTTCTTAAAACAAAAAAGCTGTGCATTATACCTTTTCTGTGCTTTGTTTTGTGTCTTGCCTCCTGCGGTACGGGCGGTGAGGATACAGAACCGTCACAAAATGTATATGTTTTTGACGAATCCGAAAAGGCGAGTGTAAACAATACCGTAAATTTGTATATTACCGCTCTTAAAGAGCATAGCCACAGCGATTTGAGCCACTGTACCACAAGTTCTTTTAAATTCAGAAGTAACGAAACGATGTTCACATACTTTATAAACGGTCTTTCTGATGCAGAGCTTCAAAGTATAGATTATGATAATGCACGAAAGACCAAAGACGGTTACAGTGTCAATGTTAGTTATACATTGACATATACCGGCTCTTATACTGACGAAAACGGAAACGAACAATCTCCCGGAAAATACAGCCGAAACGATGTATTTAAAATAGATACGTCTAACGGAGGCTGTTTGATAGAGGATATTACTCACGCTCCGGTTGGCTGAAAGGAAAAGACAGTATGAAAGATTATATGTTTATGGGATATTCAAACGGAAAAAAATTTTGTATAAACGGAATAGATGTTTTTACTCACAAGTGGATAACCCTCGGTGAGTGTGATATTGTTCTTGAACCGACAACAAAAAAACCTTACAGTTTTTCTCTTTACAAAGTTGAAAGCGGCGACAGAACCGTAACATTTCTTGCCGGTCAGTTTTCCGACGGACGGTGGGGGTTTTATTGTGAAGGAACAGATGATGATTTTTAAAATAAATTATATAAATATATGGAGGTAATTTAACTGTGAATGAAGATTTGAAAATTGAAAATTTGCTTGATTTGTCGCAAACAATAGCTGCACGAATTTTTGACGGTTTAACATATCCTTGGGAAGCTCTTCCGAAAATATCGGAATTTATTACGGCGGCCGCCTCAATGCTTTCTACGGACGAATATGAAAAACGCGGAGAAAATATATGGGTAGCGAAAAACGCCCGTATTGCGCCAACAGCCTATTTAAACGGTCCCCTTATTATATGTTCAAATGCTGAAGTGCGGCACTGTGCATTTATAAGAGGCAGTGCCATTATAGGTGAGGGAGCCGTTATCGGTAATTCTACCGAGTTAAAAAACTGTATTATTTTTAATAATGCTCAGGTACCGCATTATAATTACATCGGTGACTCAATTTTAGGTTTCAAGGCGCATCTTGGTGCAGGTGCAATTACTTCAAATTTAAAATCTGACCGCAGTATGGTTACAATACCCGTTCCCGATGGTCGTATAGATACCGAGTTAAAAAAGTTTGGTGCCATAATAGGTGACAATGTTGAAGTAGGGTGTAATTCGGTTTTAAATCCGGGAACCGTTATAGGCCGCCGAACTACTGTATATCCTCTTTCGATGGTAAGAGGAATTGTACCGTCCGACAGCATATACAAAAAGCAGGGAGAAATTGCCGATAAGCTGCCCACCGCAGTAAAGTAAGCTCCGAAAAAATTAAGGGCGCTGCCCTTAAAACCCGCCAAAGGCTCTGGCGCAGTGCCTGCGCTGTCAATTCGCGTTATCGCTCACTCCGTTCGCTCGTACTGCAAACAACAAGTATGTTCGCGCGGCGTTAGTTATTTTAGCCATAGTCAAAAGTTTCGGTCAAGCCTTTTCAAAGGCTTGCGGATTCCAAAGGCAGAGCCTTTGGC
>CANQBK010000053.1 GCA_947589485.1 uncultured Clostridia bacterium
TTGTCGTTTTTTTGTTCGGTACTTTTTTTCGGCTTTTGTTTTTGCTCCCTGTTATGCTCGGACATAAAAAAACTCCTTTATTATGGTATAAAGAATAAAAGCACTCCGTTTAAAACATTATATATTAGAATTTGCGGATAATCAAATAAAATGCAAAAAAATGTCGTGATTAATATTTTTGGAACTAAATATAAAATAATATTGTCTAATTTATCATAAATTGTTTTATTACCTAAGCGCTGCATTCTGTTCGTCAAGCGACAAACTGTATGAAGGTAAAAATTCATCTGTAAAAATCTTCAATTCCGGAATATCCATTTTGGCGAGTGACGCAAGGATTTCGTCCTTAGCCTTTGAAAATTCGGAATTTCCCATTTGCAGCTCTTCTATACATTTTATAAGAGCCGACAGCTTATCGGCGCATTTTACCAGTTTCAATATATACGGGTCGGGTTCTTCCGGCAAAATAAGTTTTTGGTATTCTTCACGCATATAGTCCGGCAGTGACGATAGAAGTCTGTTTGCCGCTTCATATTCAATATCCTTGTATGCGTTCCGCAGCGTTTTGCTTGAATATTTTATCGGCGTGGGCAAATCCCCCGTTATTATTTCGGTGCAGTCGTGGAACAGCGCAATTGCCGCAGCGTGTTCGGGGTCAAGGCTGCCGTTGAATTTTTTATTGTGTATAACGGTAAGCGCATGTGCAAGCATCGCCACAGTAAGGCTGTGTTCGCTTATGTTCTCGTTTCTGGTATTGTTCATAAGCGACCATCGGTTTATATATTTCATTCTTGACATAATCGCAAAAAAATGATAACTCATATCAATTTTCCTTTACAAAATATTATTTATATATTTTACAATATTTTATGTTAAGATTCAATAATTATAAGACGTTTTGTTATAAATAATGACCGTATAAACAAAGATTTAAAAATAATATGGATTTTTGCCTGGCGATGTGATACAATTATTAAATTAAAAAAGGTCATAAGCAATATCGGAGGAAATTGAAATGACAAAAATAAATGCAAAAACACTTCTTGATGTACGGAAGAATTATTTTTCCAGAGCTTTTCTGTGGGGATTACTTCTTGCCCTGCTTATATTTTTGCCTTGGATGATAATGAATGACGGTTACTTTTTCTTTTACGGCGATTTCAACGTGCAGCAGATACCGTTCTATCAGATGATACACGATTCTGTACTTGACGGAAACATAGGCTGGAGCTACACTACCGACCTCGGTGCGAACATAATAGGCTCATACAGCTTTTATATGCTTGGCAGTCCGTTTTTCTGGCTGACGCTCTTATTCCCAAGCTCCGCTGTACCTTATATGATAGCTCCCCTGCTTATACTGAAATTCGCTTTTGCAACGCTTGCGGCTTATACATTTTTAAGGCGTTATGTGCAAAATCAGAATTACGCAATAATAGGTTCTCTCATATATTCATTTTCGGGTTTCGGCATTTACAACATCTTTTTCAATCATTTTCACGAAGCAATGATAACATTCCCGTTTATGCTTGCCGCCGTTGATGAATTTATTTATGAAAAGCGCAAGGGCGTTGTTGCCTTGTCCGTCTTTGCGTCCTGCTTTATAAATTACTATTTCTTTGCCGGACAAGCCGTTTTTGTGTTCATATACTGGTGCATAAGAATGATAACGGGCAGCTTTTCAATGAAGCTCAAAGAGTTTTTGAGGTTTGCATTTGAGGTTATTATAGGATTCCTTGCATCGGCAATTATACTTTTACCGTCCATATTTGCGGTTCTGCAAAATTCAAGGGTCGACAATGCTCCGCAAGGCTGGGGCGCTCTGACATATTCAAGCGAGCAAAGATATATTCATATTTTGGAGAGCTTTTTCTTTCCTCCGGATATGCCCGCTTATGCTAACTTTACACCGGATTCAAATGCAAAATGGGCGTCCGTGGCAGGCTGGCTGCCGCTGTTCAGTATGGTTGGAGTATTCTCCTTCTTTAAGCTGAAAACGCATAAATGGCTTAGGATATTTATTCCGATGTTGTTCGTATTTGCATTTGTTCCGATTTTGAACAGCGTTTTCCAATTGCTTAACGCATCTTATTACGCACGCTGGTTCTATATGTTTACGCTTATGCTGTCGCTTGGTACTGTAATTACACTGGACCATGCGGAAACAGACTTTAAGTTCGGTATTAAAATAACATTTGCTATAACGGCGGCGCTGGCTTTCGGCATAGGTCTTATGCCGTCCGTAAGCACCGATTCCGACGGTGTTAAATCCACAAGCTACGGTCTTGAGGAATACCACGACCGTTTCTGGATTTGGGTGGCTATCGCCTTTTTGGGACTTGCGGCATTTGCGTTCCTTTTAAACTTCAGGAAAAAGCAGAAATTATTTGTCAATTCCGTTTCCATTGCACTGTCCGTACTTATAGTAATTTACGGAAACGTTCTTGTCGGAACGGGAGTGGTAAACGCAAACTATAAAAAGGATTATATGGAAAACAGCGCTATAAGCAACAAGGATAGTTTTTCCGAGCTTAAAGACCTTAAAAACGTCCGTTCCGATTTTTATAAGGAAATGGACAATATGGGTATGTTTTGGCAGATACCGACAATACAGGCATTTCAAAGTATAGTGCCGGGGTCGGTAATGGAATTTTATCCCACTGTCGGCGTAGAAAGAAGCGTAGGTTCACGCCCCGAAACAAAGGTATATGCAATAAGAAGTCTTCTTTCGGTAAAATACTTGTTTGACAACAATAAAGACACAAATATATTTCAAACATCTATGAAAACAATGAAAATGCCGGGTTGGAAGTATCTTGAAACCAAAAACGGTTACAAAGTATATGAAAATGAGTATTATATTCCCTACGGATTTACCTATGACGGATATGTTACTGAACAGGAATACAACGACTGTGACGAAAGCGACAGAAGTTTGCTTTTGCTTAAGGATATTGTACTGAACAGTGAGCAAATAAAAAAATACGGTAAATTTTTAAAACACGATACAAAGCTTGACGAATATAAATATACTCAAAGTGAATATTATATTGACTGTATGAACCGCAACAAGCTGGTATGTTCTTCAATAGATTTTGAAAACAGCCGATTTACGGCGAAAATTACAACAGGAAACAGCAAAGAGTTGGTATTTTTCAGCATACCCTATGAGAAAGGCTGGTCCGCTACTGTAAACGGAAAACCCGTTGACATTGAAAAGGTAAATGTAGGATTTATGGCGGTTGAAGTACCCGAAAACAAAACCTCGGAAATCGTGTTTACTTATACAACGCCGGGACTTGTTACGGGAGCTGCGGTAACGGCTGTAAGTGTAGTTATATTTACGGTTTATATGTTTTTATGGAAAGTTCCGAAAAGGAAAAAAGAGGACGGACTTTTGTTGACGGACGACCTCAACCCCGAAACCGTGCTTGATATATACGAAAATGAGCTGGCACTTGAAGATAAGGAAAGCAACGGCAAAGAAAAAGACGCTGCCAATGAAAATGTTGTTTCGGAAAGCGTTAATAATGAATTATCGGAAACTGACAACAGTGATAACGGTTCGGAAAAATCGGCGCAAACCGATGACAATTCAAGAACAAAAATCTGATAAACTTATGCCGCGTCAAAATCGAATTTTTTGACGCGGCATTAATTTATACCAAAATTAAAACAATCGGCTGTCACCGACAAAACAAACAGGTCGGTATGACAGCCGATTTTTATTTTTATATTTTTAGATAAATAATTAGAAGAAGTATACGGTTTCCTCTTCGGGTTTATTTGCGGGCTTTACGTCCGATACATAGAACATCGGACCTTTCTCGCCGCCAAACATCGCATCATTTTCGGCCTTTACCTTTGCGGTGACCGTGTACCAACCTTTGTTTGCAAGCGTGGACGCATTGCTCCACCTGCACAAAAAGCCGACATATCTAATATCCTCGGCACAACACTGCATAGCAAACCTGCCGCCGACAAAACTGTCTTTCGGCAGCTTGCCGTTGCGTGCCACAAGCGCCTTAAACTTTACCGTTTTGCCGTCATAATTTTCGGGCTTGTCCATTGCGTCAAGATAAAGCAATCCGAAATCCTCGTCCTTTACCTCTATAACAGGTGCGTTTACATCAAACGGCAAAGGATCAACAATATCATCATTTTCTATGGTGCCGTCCTCATATTCATATATAATTGAGGCACGGCGGTTTATTGCTCTGACAATCTTATGAAGTCCTTGCTTGTCAAAACCTTCACGGCAGCGGTTAAACGCAACAAGTTCGGTTACATTTATTTTATCATAAACCAACTGCCGCATATTATTGTTGTACATATTAAAAGTGTTGGAATCAGCCATCATCATTATTTGATAGATTTGCCAATTACGGGGAAGCTCTTTGCCCAAATCGTTTAAAAGCCACATTCCGTTATATTCTATAAGCACTCTTTCGGCTCTGCTCTTTTTCAGGCTGCTTTCCAGAAACTTTTTGGTAAGCTGTTCTTTGTCGTCTATCGTGACAACAGTAACATTTTTTCCTCCCGAATATTTTGATGTATCGAGTTCTTCTTCGCCCTCTTCGCAAAGTATAACGAGAGTTCTGTCACCGTCCTGAAACCGTTTGTCGCAAAGCGTTTCGTGTATAAATTTTGTTTTTCCCCCGTCAAGAAAACCGAGAAAAAGATATACCGGTACCACTGCCATTTTTCGATTACTCCTTTCGGAACCTATACAAATTTACGAAAACAGCTTTTCAAGCTCATCTTCTTTCAGCTTTGAACCAATCACGCATATTCTGCCTGTATAATCGGCTGAACCGCTGCGTACCTCGGACTCTCCGGGAACAAAGTCATAATGAATCCATTGACCGTCCGTTCCTTGTACAATACCCTTTGCACGCAGAACCGTACCAAATTTATCACTATCCGAAAGCTGCGAAAGAATGTTTTCAATTTCCTCTTTGGTAAACTTCTTTGCCGTTTCCTTTCCCCAACTTGTAAACACCTCGTCTGCATGGTGGTGATGATGGTCGTGGTCGTGATGTTCGTGGTCGTGGTCGTGACAGCCGCAGGTACAATTTTCGTCGTGTTCGTGTTTATGTTCGTGTTCATGGTCGTGATGATGCTCGTGGTCGTGGTCATGATCGTGGTGGTGTTGGTGGTCGTGGTCATGATCGTGGTGGTGTTCGTGGTCGTGGTCGTGGTCGTGACAGTCGCAGCTTTCATCATGATTATGGGAATGTTCCACATCTTCAACCGTTAACAGGGCTTTGCCCTCGGTTGCGGCAAGTATCTGCTCTCCCGTAATATCGTCCCAAGGCGTTGTAACAATTGCGGCGTTTGAGTTATGCTCTCTTAAAAGTTCCAAAGCCTTTTGGAGCTTTTCGTCGGAAATATTCTGCGTGCGGCTCAGAATAATCGTGCTGGCGTTTTCAATCTGATTGTTGTAAAACTCGCCGAAATTCTTAATATATATTTTGCACTTTGAGGCATCAGCAACCGTAATAAAGCTGTTAAGACAAACATTATCACTCTGAACGCTCTTAACCGCATTTATAACGTCCGACAGCTTTCCCACGCCCGACGGCTCTATAATAATACGATCAGGATTATACTGCTCCAAAACCTTTGTCAGTGCTTTGCGGAAATCACCGACAAGAGAACAGCAAATACAGCCGGAATTCATTTCGTTAATTTGAATACCTGCTTCCTTTAAAAATCCACCGTCTATTCCTATTTCTCCAAATTCGTTTTCTATAAGAACGAGTTTTTCGTTTTTGTAACCCTCTTTTATGAGTTTTTTAATAAGCGTCGTTTTACCGGCTCCGAGAAAACCGGAAAAAATATCAATTTTTGTCATACTTAAAACCTCTCCTTTATCTGTAATCCGTTTTATATTATATACCCTTTTTGAAAAATTTTCAAATTATTATAGTAACTTATATATTATAAATTTGTTTCCGCTTTGGGCGCAAACGGTACCGTATCATACACTTCCATTACCTTGTCCCTCATCCATAATGACGGGGTTATTCTCACGGCAAAACCGTATCCGTTATCCATACGCCATTTATAGCTTTCAGCCTGAGGCAGCCCGTAAACGGAAAGCAGTGTCATTATAACGCCGCCGTGGGTAATTATCGCGGAAGTTTTTATATGGTCGTCAAAAATATTTTTTACCGTTCTTTCAAACGCCTTGCATATTCTTGCGGCAAAATCGGCTCCGCTTTCGCCGTTTGGCGGCGGCGTTTTATCAGAGTTTTGCAGCCACATAGCAAACAACGGGTCGCCCGACAGTTCGGCTGCGCTTTTCCCCTCCCAATCGCCAAAATTACATTCGGCTAAATTGCCCACCGTTTTTATTTCACGTCCGGGGTAAATCACCGAACAGGTTTCCGTACATCTGGAAAGCGGGCTTGAATAAATCCTTTCGGGATACGGGTATCCGAATGTATTCGATATTTTATGCAGAGCCGCCTTACCCTTTTCGGAAATATGAGCATCGGTACTGCCTATATATCTTCCCCGAAGTGTTTCGTCAATTGTACCGTGCCTTATAAGATATACGATATATGACTGCATAATTTTCATCCTTTACTTTACAATTATTATCAAATTTTAAATAGTCAAAAAAAACTTTACAAATTGTTTTAAATGGTTTATAATTTACATATTGTTTATGCTTTAATAATTTAGATACTAAAATTTCAATACAAAATTATAAACATCAAATTTAAAATAATGCGCTTTAATTAATATATAATTTTGAGTGTATAATGTCAAGGGGTATAATATGAACAGTGATTTTCCACGAATAGTCACTCTTTTAAGAAAAGAACGAGGATTAAGTCAAAAACAGGCAGCTATGGAGCTTGGTGTTTCCCAAGCTCTTTTGTCGCATTACGAAAAAGGCATAAGAGAGTGCGGACTGGACTTTGTTGTTCGTGTAGCAAATTATTACAATGTTTCCTGCGACTATCTTCTCGGTCGTTCAGCCGACAGACAAGGAGCAACCTTGCACATTGACGAAATAAGCACTGAAGATTCGCGCCAAAAAACCGGCAAGGAACAAAAATCAGGTGCTATTGTAACCCTTAACAAGCGTTTGGTCATAAATTCTCTTAATATTATATTTGAACTTTTGGAGCAGGCGGAGTGCAGAGGACTAACCGCCGAAATTTCCTCTTATCTTATGGTTTCCGTATATAAAATGATACGAACCATATATTCTTCAAATCCCAAAAATCCGCAGGCAATGTTTTCCGTAATACCCGAAATATATTCGGGACTTTCCACTGCACTGCAAAGCATTAACGAGGCAAACGCCAAATGCCTTTCCGTCGGGAAAAATGTGGGCGGACTGAGCGGTATAGACATTTCATCATTTGCCCCGCTTTCCCCCGAAATCATTTCAAAAAAATATCCGGAGCTTGCCCCGTCCCTATACAACCTTATACAAAAAACTGAAGAAAAAATGAAAAGCATTTCCGGATAAAAAGCCGTACCGCAGACATATATATGCGGTACGGTTTTTTTACGCCGATGACATTCTACCCGACTTTAATTTACAAAAGATAAAATATAAGTGCGAAAAAGCCCTTTGTGCGGATTCGGTAAAAACTTACCTTTATATATCCGCAGCAAAGGACTTCCGTATACAACGGAACGCCTTATCAGCTTACTTCGGGTCCCGTACTGATATTTACTATAATTTTAGCTCCGTAAGGGGCGCTGTCGCCGGCATTGTAATTTTCGTAGCCCACAACCTTGCCTTCCTCGACCGTATCACTCGCCACATAGTTGCCCGAAGCAATAAATCCCTTATCGCTGAGCGCCTTAACTGCGGTTTCTACGGATTGACCGGCAATTACGGGCAATTCACGGTTAGGCAGTCCCTTACTTACCGTTACAACAACGGTAACTCCCTTTTCGGCATTGACGCCTTCTTCGGGACTTTGAGAAACTATTATGCCCTCTTCATACTTATCGCTGAAATTTTCTTCATTTGCCTTTATAATAGTATACTCCGTGCTGTTACCCTGTTTTGCGATAACCTCGTCATAATTTTTCCCTATAAGGTTTGGAATAGATATTAGGTTCGGGTCTGTCTTAGATTCCTCGGATTCCTCTTCGGAGGATTCCTCCGTTTCGGCAGCCAAAACATTTTTAAAAGCGTCGGGGTTACTGTTTATCCACACAATTCCCGCAACAAGCAAGATAAGCATACAGGTAAGTACGGACAACATCGCCCAAACCGCGCCCGAAATACCCTCTTTTTTTCTTGAAACGTAATTAGAAGCCGCCTCGCTTTGTATTGCGCTCCTTGTCGCCTCGTTGCGAATAGCCTTAACTGTCGGCGCTGCGGAAAGCTGTGTCCGAAGCTCGTCAAACGTACTTATACGCTTTGACTGCTGAACCTGCAAACCTCCTGCAAGGGCTGTTACAACATGAGGAGGAAGCCTTTTGAACACGGAAGTGGGAATGGGCAGTTTACCGTCCGATTTACGTTCATTGCTGTTTTCCGGCAAATGACCGGTAAGAGCGTAAAACAGCGTTGCCGTAAACCCGTAAACATCAGTGGATTGGTCCAGCTTGCCGCCCTCGGTATATTGTTCTGCGGCAGCGCAGCCCTCCATAAGGTCGGGGTCAAAAAATCCGCCTGTTTCGTGTATTTCCTTTATACCGAATCCCGTAAGCCTCAGCTTGCCCGATGTTGTTACAACAAGGTTTTCGGGCGAAATGGCATAATGACCTATACCTGCCGAATGTAGAGCCTCCAGTGAAGCAATAAGCGGCATAAACAACGGTCTTGCCGTGTTCCAGTCAATATTTCCGCCACGTCTGTCGATATATTCGGTAAACGGAATAGAATCATAGCGTTCTTCTACGGTATATGAAACGCCGTTTTCGCTGAATATATCAAAAATCGGTCCTATTGCCGAAAGCTCACGCAGCCTTGCAATAGTCCTGTAATAATTAAGGAATTTTTCGTTAAGCTCTTTAAACTTATCCTCGTATCCGCTGCGGATAACGACGTTTGTTTTGCCCTTTGCACGACCGCAGATACCCGCCGGCATAAACTCGTGTATAATAACGGGTGAATGCATTGTGTTGCTGTATCCGATATATTTTGCACCTTCGGCATTATTTTCGAGCTTTTTGCCTACAATATAATTTTGCTCCTGCAAAACAGCACCCAACGGCAAAAACGGAGCCGGCTGTTCGCTTGCTCTGTCAAATCCGCAATGAGGGCATATCTGTTCGCCGTCATTTTCCCGCATACAGCCGAAACAAAATTGTGCCATAAATTATACCGCCATTCTCCGTACAAAATAAACATAAACAATAAAGAAAAATCGGGTATACGGTTGTACGGTAGCCGTATACTGCATATCTCTATGGATTATATCATAAAACGGATATAAATTGCAAGTTTTTACATATCAATGTTTTATTGTATTACAAAATTGTAAACATAGACGTTATCTTCTACTTATTTTTACTTAATAAATCTTTTTTTTAGTCTATAAATCACAATCTTTAAAAAGAGAATTACTCTTACACATCATAAAATTATTATTGACAGAATAATATGCCGTTGATACAATAATTTTAAAAAAAATGCAGGGAGAAAAAAATGCTCTATATTCTTGAAGATACAGATATGCTCAACGAAGAGTTTTTGACATACTCCGTACCGTTTTTAAGCCGAGAACGAATCGACAAAATAAACGAATATAAATTTATCGGTGACAAAGTAAACGGCGCCGCAGTTTTTTTAATGCTGCGGCTGGCGCTTAAAAAGGAGTTCAATATCTCGGAAATGCCCTATTTTACATACCGTATGAAAGGAAAGCCCTACATAAAAAACATTTCGGATATTTATTTCAATTTCAGCCATTGCAAAAACGCTGCCGCCTGCATATTGTCAAACAACAATACAGCGGTTGACATAATGGATAAAAGAAAAGTAAAAAGAAATATTTTGTCACATATATGTTCCGAAAGCGAAATAAATTTTTTAAACTCCTGCAATGACTTTAACCGAGAATTTATACGCCTTTGGACAATAAAGGAATGTTACTCCAAGCTCGACGGAAGCGGGCTTAGTCTGGACTTCCGAACCCTGACGGCGGATCTGCCCGAAATAAGAAATATAAAACAGTATGAAACGGACAAATACACGGTTTCTTACTGCTGTAACGAACAAACGCAAATAATCCGTTTAAATTCATCTGAACTGTTAAACAAACTTAATGATATTGTCCGCTGACAAACGGAAATATTTAAGTCATACCGCCCGACGCCGATGTGCGGCTGTATTCCGAAAGAAGATATTCCGCCACGCCGTCCTCATAGCTGTTGCCGATAATCTTATCGGCATATTTTTTTACAGTTTCCGCACAATTGCCGACGGCTATCCCTACATCTGCGGTTTTCAGCATATCAATGTCGTTAAGATTGTCACCGAATGCGACCACGCAATCGGCTCCGACAATTTTTTTGATTTTTGCGACGCCGTTTGCTTTTGTTGCATTTGAGCCGAATATCTCAAGAAAATACATATTTGAATAGTTGTCTTTGTATAATACTGCCTCCGCAAGCGGCAGCTTTTTTATTTCCTCATATATCGGCAAAAGACGTTGATATTCATCTACCATAGTAAAATATATCACTCTGTCGTCACGATCCGTGGTTACTTTTTCAACACGGCGAAAGCTCTTATAATCATTCTTTCTCAAATTAAAAAATTCGATTTCAACATTATTTGCAAGATGCTCAAATTCAACATTGATTTTTGAATCGCTGTCTAATTTATACACAAACGACATTCTTCCAAAATACCTTAAAATTTTTATTATGTCTTTTGCGGCGGCATCGTCAACAGGCTCACAATCAATATACTTGCGTTTTTGAAAGTCATAAATAAGTACGCCGTTTAACTGTACGCAGGGAACATTCATCTCCAGACGGCTCAATATATCAATTGAGGATATGCTTCTTGCCGTTGCGACCGAAAACAACATTCCCTCATTTATAAGACCTTTTATAATTTTTTCCGAACGCTTTGTAAGACGTGCTTTTCTGTCAAGAAGTGTTCCGTCAAGGTCGGATATGTACAGTGTTTTCATAGGTTACCTCGTTTCGGAATAATAATAGGTTATATCGGTCATAATAACGGTTTCCGCTCCTGTAAAGGGCTTGGTTGAAAAATATCCCTGATATTCTTTTCCGTCATTCATATATATAATTCCGTATCCGTCCGGCTTTCCCTCAACAAACGCCCCCGTATAACGGTGGTCGGAATACAGAACAGTACCGTTGCCGTCCGGCATACCGTCTTTCAGCTTTCCCGTATATATACCCGATACAGTGCCGTTCGATATTGATTTTTCTATAATGTACCTCGGTGTTTTTCTGTAAAGCTCGTACTCGGTGCCTTTAAGCTCATTACAAACGGGCAGAACCGGCAGTTCTTTCAGCACTACTTTCATTGATTTTTCGTGCTTTCCGTTTTTGAATATGCCCTCAAACTGCTTTTCGCACGATGACATAAAGCTGCACCCCATACCGTTCCTCATATTGTTTTTAACTCCGCCGTAATATTCCAACGAACCGTCAAACGAATATTCACACATATATATCAACTCGTCATTTTTATATAACGATTTGCGAATCACACTATTATTTTTTATCTCGTTTATTCTGCCGTTTTTCATACCGTCAGAGAACATTCCGACAAACTTTGCCTCGCCTTCGGAATAGATTATGCCGCAGCCGTTGTATTTGTCGTCTTTCCACATACCAAAATATACAACTTCGTCTTTCTTAAATTCTGTTCCCAATCCGCAGCGTTTTCCGTTGACGAACGAACCCGAATAAACCTGTTCACCGTCCTTAAACAGCTTACCCTCACCGTTATATAACGAGTTATCAAATTCTCCCTCATAAATTTTCAAATCATTCTTGTACTCTATTCCCCTGCCGCTGCGCCTCATATCAGTCCATTCTCCGCAGTAAACAAGGCTTTTGTCGCTTGAATATTCATTAAATATACCGGTAGGCTCGCCGTCCGCAAAACGTCCCTCGGCATAGCTTCCGTCGTCGGAATACAGCCTGCCCGTGCCGTTGTAAATATCGTTGCTGAAACCTCCGATATATATGATTTTTCCGTTTCCGTCGGTAAGAGTACATTCTCCGTTTGCCATACCGTCCTTAAAGCTGCCCTTTATCATTCCTCCGTCCGAAAGGTACAGCTTTCCCTTGCCGTTATATTTACCGTCGAGCCATTCTCCCTTATACTCAACCGTTCCGTCACTTTTGTAAGAGGTACCGTTTCCGCTGCGCTTATTGTCATTATATCCGCCGGTATAAAGCAAATTGCCGCTGCTGTCAAATTGTGTACCGGTGCCCAAAAATTCTCCGTCTTTATATTTACCGACAAAAAATGTTTTGTCGGTATTGTTATATGTAATACCTGCGCCGTTTCTTTTGCCGTTGTCAACACCTCCTGCGTAAAGGAGTCTGCCTGCGGCATCAAAGCCTGCACCTACGTTTACCGACTTGTCATTTTTCCATTCCCCGACAAAAACACTGCCGTCATTTGGAGAAAACGCAGCACCAAGACCATCGCGTTTGTTTTGTTTCCAGTTACCCGTATAACACAACTTACCCGATTTATAATAATACACACCGAAACCGTCGCGCTTGTCGTCCAGATATTGACCCTCGTATGCCGTATTTCCGTTTTTCATAACGGTACGTCCCTTACCGCTGCGTTTGCTGCCGTCAAGCGAACCGAAATAATAGTATTGTTTTCCGCCCGCCTCAATAATTTGTTTATCGACCGTTTCGTATGGACATTCCGACGCAAAGGCGCAAATCTCACCGTAACCGTCCTCTTGATTTTCAGCTTTAAAAGCATTTTGTATTTTTTCAGCATAATCACTGCTGTGTTCTGTACTTTCGGTTTTCACGTCGGGTCCTGTTTTTTCAGATTCGTCAACCTTAAACGACGTAAATGTTTTTTCCCGTATATCAGAGCTGTTTTCCGTATTTGCATAAGATGTGCCAATATCGGGTTTTTCGGTCTTTGCAGGCTCATCTTCGGACGGGCGTGCGGTATTTCTGACCGAATTTATGTCTATATTGTTTTTCTTGGCAATTTGTTCTATTTTCGTGAAGAAATCGGAATTTGCATACATTTGTGCGTTATTGCGCTCGACAGATGTTTGTTTATCGGAAACCAATATTTCCTTGCTGTTCCTTAAATCGAAAATCGGTTTTTTGTTTTCGCTCAGCTTTTTACTGTCAATAACAAATGCCGAACCGTCATTTTGTGTTTCGGCTTTGTTTTCCTCTTCGTCTTTTTCTTTCTGCGAATCGGTATTTTCATTTTCCTGTTTCAATATTTTATCGAGCGCATTGCGCCGAACGGAAAATTCTTCTTTTGTGCAAAAATAAAAACTGCCCGAGCTTGTAACGCAAAAAATACGGGGTTCATTTGTCAAAATGTTAAGCCTGTCCGTAAATTCCTTGTCAAGCGATATATTAAACGGATAAAGCGTATCAGTCCTGCCATTTTTGTATTTACACAAAAGTATAGGCTTGTTGTCCTCCGTTGACGGAAAAACCGCATAGATTGGTGAAGAACGGTCCGAAACGGAAAAAAATTCCGTCTTTTCCCAATCGTGTCGGTTATCAAAATACGATTTTTTTATTGGGTGATGTTCATTATCATAGGTTTCCACACAATAACCGTTTGCAGTCGGTGTAACACGTTCAATCTGATGTGAACCCATAACCTTTTTAAATTTTAACGGTGTGCCGCTTTCTATGCTGTAAATGTAACGAAATGTTCCGTAAACGGTTTTAAGAGTACCTCTGTCATGCTGTTTTGTGCCTGTTTCGTAATATTTTTGTCTGGCTTTGCAGAGAATATCACTTACACCGAAAGTTTCGGACTCCGTGCTGTAAACACCGTAATATTTAAGGTCTTTATCGACATTTTGAAGTAATACATAATCCATGGCAAACAATCCCTTTCTCAAGGCAAATTTACAGCTGATAGTAAAGTGTACCGACCGCCTTATAATAATACAATATAATTCGACCAAAATCAAGATTACACTTATTTTTACGTCATATTTCAAGCCGTAAAGACATCAAAAAATATATTGCGGGCTTTATTATTCCAAAAAAAATGTTATAATATAGCCTAAAGGTATAAACTAAAAAACGGAGGCACATTATTAATGAATTTTCAGCTTATCGACAAGATACCCGAAGAGTCCGCCCCGTTATCTGCGGATAATATAAACGAACAGATAACAATTGCAGAAAAATGGCTTGAGAATGCCTACAATTGGTTTTTGTCATGGTTACCCAACCTTATAGCCGCCTTAGTAATATTGGTATTGGGCTTATGGATAACAAAACTTTTATGCAAGATTTTTGTCAAAGCTATGAAAAGGGGAAAAGCCGACCAAACAGTAATAACATTTCTTCACTCTATAATTAATGCGGCGTCAAAAATTGTAGTAATTATATGTACCCTTTCCACTCTCGGTTTTGACGTAACGACGCTTATTGCGGCAATAGGTGCGGCTGCGGTAACAGTCGGACTTGCTTTAAAAGACAGCCTTGCCGACGTTGCAAGCGGTACTTTGATTATAATAAACAAGAAGTTTAAAACGGGCGATTACCTTGAAACCGAGGGCTTGCAGGGAAAAGTCATAAAGATTGAAATGATGTACACCACACTGCGTACATACGACAACAAGGAAATTATGATTCCAAATTCACGTCTTGCCTCAAACAACATAACAAACTATTTTGTTCTTGAAGAAAGGCGTATTGACCTTACCGTACCCATAGGATACTCGGAAGATATTGACAAGGTGCGGAAAATAATTTTAAATGAAATGGACAATCACCCAAAGGTATTGCACGACAGAAACAATAAAGTTTCCATACAAAAGCTGAATGAAAGCAGCGTTGACTTGTGTGTTTGGATTTGGTGCAAATCGGAGGATTACTGGACAGTTATGGACGATATGCAGGAAAACATTAAAAAGGCGCTTGACAAAAACGGAATTATCATTCCGTTCAACCAGCTTGATGTACACTTAATTGAGGATAATCCAAAACAAAAGCAAACAGAAAGGAATGGTTGATTATGATTCTTGCGATTGATGCGGGAAACACCAATATTGTATTTGGAGGAATTGAAAACGGAAAGACGGCGTTTATATCAAGGTTAAGCACGGACACGGACAAGACCGAGGACGAATACGCTATACATCTCAAAATACTGATTGAGCTTAACAATTTAAGTCCGCAAAAATTTGAAGGAGGCATAATTTCTTCGGTTGTCCCCCAGCTTAACGGCATTTTAAGTGAAGCCGTCAAAAAAGTTACGGGAAAAAAACCGATTATTGTAGGTCCGGGAATAAAAACGGGATTAGACATAAGAATAGACAATCCTGCACAGTTGGGAAGTGACAGAGTTGTCGGTGCAGTTGCCGCAATTGCATTATATCCCAAGCCGATTTTGGTTATAGATATGGGAACAGCAACTACGATATGTGTAATTGATAAAAATTCGTGTTATCGAGGCGGACTAATAATTCCCGGTGTAAATGTATCTATGCAGTCGCTTACAGCTCATACGGCTCTGCTGCAAAGCATAAGTCTTGAGGCTCCGAAAAAGACTGTCGGTACAAACACTGTTGATTCAATGCGTTCGGGAATAGTATTTGGCAACGCTGCCATGATTGACGGATTGATTGACAGAATATGTAATGAAATTGAAGGAACTCCTACCATAGTCGCAACGGGAGGATTATCTTCCAAAATAATCCCATATTGCAGCCACAAAATAATTCTTGATGATGATTTACAATTAAAAGGTTTACAAATCATTTATGATAAAAATTAACCCGGCGCCGGCGCAGTGCCTGCTCGGCGCCGCCAAAGGCTCCGCCTTTGGAA
This sequence comes from uncultured Clostridia bacterium, assembly GCA_947589485.1. Lineage (GTDB taxonomy): Bacteria > Bacillota > Clostridia > Oscillospirales > Acutalibacteraceae > UBA1213. The sequence goes on from CANQBK010000053.1 coordinate 15,991, forward strand.
TCCGCAAGCCTTTGAAAAGGCTTGAGCGAAACTTTTAACTATGGGTACATTAACTAACGCCGCGCGAACGTACTTATCGCTTGCAGTACGAGCGAGCGGAGCGAGCGACAACGCGAATCGCCCGCGCCGGCTCGGCGCCGCGAATTGAGAGCGCAGGCACTGCGCGTTTTCGCCCGCCTTTTTCAAAAGGCGGCAGGGTCAAGGGACAGAGTCCCTTGTCGCAGTC
>CANQBK010000054.1 GCA_947589485.1 uncultured Clostridia bacterium
ATTCCTACTGTACCGTCTTTGATTGTTATAGATGTATTTTCGGGCATATCACCTTTGTATTTATACACTACACTACCGGTATAAACCAAACCATCGGGTTGATTATCATACCATGGAGTATTAAGAAACGCAATGCCTCCTACCTTAACAACACTGTTTGGTATGTTTATGTTTTTAAGGGAAGTACATAGGTTAAATGCACTGGAACCAATTTCTGTAACACCTGACGGTATATCTATATCGGTAAGTGATTTGCAATTGAAAAAGGTATAATCTCCTATTACTTTAACAGTGTCGGGAATTTTTACGCTTTTGATTTTGTCACATTGATTCATTAAAAATATTGAATCTTCCCACATGCGCTCAGTTTCTCCGGTTATTTTCGTTACACTTTTTCCCTCTATCGTATCGGGAAAGATTACATCGATGTCATCGCCTGTATATTTAGTGATAGTAACTTCATCGTTTTCGATTGTGTATTCAAAGTCTTTTGCAGAATTTACAGTTGTATTCGATACTTCGCCCGCCTCCGAGGATATGTCGGATACTGAGGATTTACTGCTTTCTGTGCTATTCTCGTTTTGAGTACGGGAAGTATCGGAACCGCCGTTTTGGCAGCCCGTAAATACGGCAGCAGAGCCGCAAAGCATCGCAGTGGCAAGTACCGCCGATAATATTCTTTTATTTTTTATTTTTAACATGGTGTTCCTCCTGATATTTTATTAGCAATAAATTTCGTTATTTAGCGACAAACTTTATGCCTTCCTCTTTTGCATAGCTTTCGGCATAAGATCCGCTTTTTACATACATAACCATATCGGTGTAGTTCTCGAATGCCTCAAATCCGATGCTTTTTACACTTTCCGGAACAGTCATACTTGTTATCCATGTTTCTAAGTAGAACGCATTTCCTGCAATGCCTACCGTATCGTCTTTTAAAACGATGTTTGTATCGGAGGGTTCATCTCCTTTGTAACCGTATGCCACTTTTCCTGCATACACAACACCGTCAGGCTGCTTTTCATACCATAAAGTATCGGAGAACACAAAGTCTCCCATGGTTGTCACACTGTCCGGAATAATAATATTTGTCAGCAGTTCACAATCTTCAAATGCGCCGTTATCGATAGTTGTCACGCCGTCGGGGATAGTTACACTTGTAAGAACCGGACAATACTGAAACGCATATTTACCTATACTTGTCACACTGTTCGGGATAGTTATGTTTGTCAGTCGGTCGCAGCTCTTGAACGCCATATCACCAATACTTGTCACACCGTCAGGTATAGTGATACTTGACAGTCTTTCGCAGGACTCGAACGTAAGATATCCAATTTTTGTTATGCTGTTGGAAATATGTAAGTCCTTCAGTTTGATGCAGCTAAAGAAAGCCGTATTGCCAATACTTGTCACGCTGTCGGGAATATTGATACCTGTCAACCCTTCGCAATACTCAAATGCACTGTCTCCGATTTTTGTCACACTATTCGGAATAGTTATGCTTGTCATGGCCGCAAAGCCATGAAACGCATTGTCCCCTATACTTGATACACCTTTTTCTATGGTGACTTTTTTTATATTATGTCCCGTAAATTTTGTATCTTTCGGATATTTCGGATCTGTCACGACATCTTTGGAAGAATAATCATACATATTTCCGCTGCCGCTTATGACCAGCTCACCGTTTTGACGAAGTTCCCATGTGACATTTTCACCGCAAGTTCCGCTGTCACCGATTTCGGCGAGCCAGTAACCACCGGCTTTAGATTCATTTTCGCTGCTTTCCGTGCTTTCCTCGTCCGATACGGTTTCGTAATCGTCTTTGCTTTCCGTGTCATTATCGCTTTCTATTGATGACTCCGCAGACGATTCATCTTGCACGGAACTGTCTTGCGGCTCCTCCCCACTTACGGCTGAATCGCCCGAACCGTTTTGGCTGACTGAACCGACCGCAGAATTATCCGTCTGTATTGCCGATTTTTGATGATTTGCCGAAACAATGACCGCAGTTGTAATTCCTCCTGCTGCAACAACTCCCGCCACTATTCCAATCAATACCTTTTTACTAATTGTCTTTACTCCTGTTTTTACTGCTCCCGATACGGCTGTATTTACTGTTCCCGACACTGATGTATTTGACGCGCTCGATACAGCCTGACCCGTAAACATTGACGTATTGAGTGCAGGGGCGGTCAGTGTTTTGCTTTCCTCGTCAAATACCTTGGCAAGAAACGGAACGCCGACAAATGTAAACAGCTTGTCGTCCTTGCCCTCTTGAATTTCGTCTATTGCCTTTTTGATAGAAGCTCTTGCCTTGCTAAGACGGTTTTTTACCGCACCTTCGCTGCACTCCATTATTTCCGCTATCTCGGCTATTGAAAGATTGTTGAAATAATATAGTATGATTGTCTGATATTGCAAATCCGTCAGCTTTGTCCGCATTATATCCATTAAAATACGGCGTTTTTCTCTGTTGACGATATATTTTTCAGGAATGGTAAACTCATCTTCTGCAAGCAATGTTTCTTTAAGAATATCATCGTCCACGGGAACGGGTTGGCTCTTTTTTATTATATCCTTACAGCGGTTCACTGCTATGCGTTCAACCCAAGGTACAAATTTTTGCGGCTCTGAAAGCTGTCGGATATTCTTGAAAGCAATCAAATATGTATCCTGCAATGCGTCCTCCGCATCTTGTTTGCTTTTTAAAAGGTTAAGACATATAAAATACACTCTCTGATTAGTCGTCTGATACAGCGTTTCAAAAGCAGTCATATCACCTGCTGCTGTTTTACTGACCAGTATTTCTATTTCATTGTTTTCCATTTTTACCTCCATATATGCTTATTGATTTTTTTGACCTATAATATAGACGATTCACAATCAAAAAGGATAGCTGTGATTAAAAATTTTTTTATAAAATATTTTATCACATTATAACATAGAAAAGCAGAAAGTGACATAAAAATTTCCCACTCCGAAGTTATCGTTCAGAGTGGGAACCGGTTTTATTCCGCAACAAACGGTATCTCTATTATTTTTGCTAATCCTTCGGCGGCTGATCCGCTTTTGCCTTTTATAGTAAGGGACTTACAGTCCTCAAACCAAGATTCGATATTTACAACGCTGTCGGGTATAGTTATGCTTTCGAGTGAAGTACAGCTGAAGAATGACTCAGGTCCGATACTTAAAACACTGTCGGGTATAGTTATGCTTTTCAAATTTTTACAGTCACGGAACGTATCAGTCTCGATTTCGGTAACACCGTTCGGTATGTTTATGCTTTCAATGTTGCTGGCTCTGAATGCACCGCTTCCTATATATGAAACACTGTCGGGAATGGTTATACTTTTCAGACCTTTACATTCGTAAAATGCTTCGCCTGCAATACCTTTAGTGTCGGGTTTTAATTCAATAGTTGTATCTTTGGGTATTCCGCCTTTACATTTATAAGCAAATTTACCCGCATAAACCAAACCGTTCGGCTGATTTTCATACCATTTTGTGTTATCAAATGCCCCTTTTCCGATACCGATAACACTGCTCGGTATGTTTATATTTTCAATAGAGGTATCGCTTAATGCCTCATCTCCAATATACAAAACACTGTCGGGAATGGTTATGGCTACAATATGAGAAGAATATTGAAATGCTTTGCCTGCAATACCTTTAGTGCCGGGTTTTAACTCGATAGTTGTATTTTCTTCTATAGGTCCTTTGTGGTCATAGGCAACTTTTCCGGCGTACACCACACCGTCCGGCTGATTTTTAAACCATGATGTGCCATCAAAGGCATCTGTCCCGATACGTGAAACACTATCGGAAATCGTTATGCTTTCGAGTTTTTCACAAGAAGCGAATGCTTCTGTTCCGATACTCGTTACGCCGTTCGGAATTTCTATGCTTGTCAGTTCCGGACATTCTGAAAATGCACCATCTCCGATACTTGTAACGTCATCGGACATGGTTACATCTGTAAGATGCAGGCATTCTGAAAACGCATTGCTTCCGATAATCATATCATTGCCGTGAATGGTTATACTCGTCAATTTGGTTCCAGAAAATGCACCTACTCCGATACTTTTGACGCTGTTCGGAATTTCTATACTTTTCAGACCGGAATCAGAAAATGCACCTCTTTCTATACTTGTAACACTATCCGGAATACTTATGCTTTGCAGCTCCCAACAGTCACTAAATGCCCCGATTCCGATAATTTCAACGCTGTTCGGAATATTTACGCTTTCAAGGTGGAGGCATGAACGAAATGTATATGCTCCGATATTTTTGACACTGTTCGGAATTTTTACACTTTTAATTTTACCTTTTTCTGCAAATATATTAGAATTTGAATTTGATAATAATTTTGTTACTTTTTTCCCCTCTATCGTATCGGGAATGGCTATGTCGCTGTCACTGCCGGTGTACTTGGTTATTGTTACTTCATCTCCGTTTATTTCATATTCAAAATCACTTACGGGACTGTATTGAACGTCTGATTGTGAACTTTCGGAGAGGTCGGTGTCGGATTGTGTATTGCTGTTTGACGCCGAAGAACCTATTTGACTTTCGGTGTTTTCATACGGCTGCTGACTGCCGCCGTTATTATTGTTGGCGATTATTACAGCAGTTGTCACTCCTCCGCCTATGACTGCCGCTGCCGCAACTGCCGTTATTATTTTTCCCGCTGTCGTTTTCAAAAACATATTTTTTCCTCCGTTTAATTTTGGTGACGTTGTTGTTTGCGGTTGTGATGCGTTAAATTGATTTCCAACGCCGGTATTTACATTATTCATTATTTTTGGTGAAACAGAGGAAAATACGGGAGCGTTTACATTTTCTGCCGCCTGCTCGATAAAAGACGGGAAAAGTGCGAACGGTACAACTGCATAAAGACGTGTACCCTCTTTGTCTAACTTTTCAAGCTCCGCTTTTATTTGCTTTCTTCCCTCAAGAAGATAATACTTCACTGTCGTTAGCGGCAATTCAAGGGTTTCGGATATTTCCTTTGTTGACATATCCTGATAGTAGTACATCAAAATTACAAGCCTTTTGTTTTCGGGAAGTTCGTTTATTATCTCCATTATCAGGCGGCTTGCCTCCTGCTTGTCGATATTCTCGTGCGGTATAAGGTCTGAATCGTTTTCTTCGTTAAGCTCCTCAATATTAATGTTTTCCGGCATATTCGAAAAAAGCATCGGCTTTCTTATCCTCAAAAAATCCTTACTGCAATTTGCAACTGTACGATTCAGCCATTTGTCAAACAATTCGGGAGAATTAAGCTCGCTTAGGTGCGAAAAGGCTTTGATATAGCTTTCCTGCAAAATATCGAGTGCGTCCTGCTCGTTGTGCGTTATACTCAGCGCAATAAAATAAGCAGAATCTTTGGTCATTGTGTATAATGCCTCATAAGCTCCCTCATCGCCCGAAAGAGCCGCTGTGATAATATCTCTAAAATTTTCGTTCATAATTTTCCTCCGTTTTTAATACCTTTTAAAATATCCGAAAATAAATTTTTGGATTTTACCTCCTCGATAAAAATTTTTCTCGCATTTAGGTACAAATAATATTTTATAATCCACACGGCATTTTCACCTCCTTTTGCCGCTCATAAATAAAGACGGAAGAAAAAGGTGCGAGGATAGTAAAAATAAAAATTTTTTTAGTGAATTATTGAGGTATACCGAAAAAATAAATGCGGCTATACCTCAATAAAAAAATTAATTAAAATTGATACAAAACATTGACCTTACCTGTTGTCATATCCTTTTCAAAAAATCCGCACGCCTTTCTGCGTGCCATTTCCCTGCCCATAAGACCTTGATGTATTTTCTCGGCATAAATTACCAGATAATACAGCTTATCTCCGACCATATCAACATCGGATATAGTGTAACAATTGTCATCTCCATTCGGGTCTCCTCCAATAATTGAATAGTCATTCGGACCGATAACATTATCCCATCTTCCCGTTTTCGTATTTATCATATATATAGAGGTATCTTCTGCTCTGACATTATCCAGCGGAACAAAATCAATTAACTGTGGTAACTTTGTGGCCGTCACTATTCCGTCATCGTATACATCGAAATTCGGTCCGACCAATTCACTTGCACCTGCAACGATCTCGGCTGAACTTCCGTCATATTTCATTCTTACTATTCTTCCGTTTGAATTAACAGTTATTGCACCTTGAGCCGCTGCAGTAGTAGCGCCATAGGAAAAATAGATATATTCATCACCAAAATATATCTGACCCACATACGAACGTCCTATTTCATCGTTATATAAATTATTATCGTTCGTATAAAGTATCCTGTCGTCTGTTCCGTCTACGTTAACACTGTGGATCTGTATCTGTCCGCTAAACTGATATGGCTGTGGTCCCGCCGATGTCTTGTAATAATAGTAAATCAAATCGTTGTGATAGCCTACATACCCACCCGATTGGACTACCGTTCTTTTTTCTTCGGTCAACGTATTAACAGTATAAATATCATCTATTTCCGTACCTTCGTTTTCCTTGTTCGGGTCCTTTATGTATGAACAAATCAGATAAGCTCCGTCATCTGTAACATTCTCTAATTTCATATAGCCGAGATTTTTTTCATTTTTTCCATCAATATCACAACTGTAAAGTACGTTCTCCCGTGAATTATAGAAAAATTTTCCGTTACAAAATGCAAACTTGCCCGAACCCTCTTTTTCAAACAATACCCTTTCTTTTCCGTCAGTGCCTCGGCATATCATTTGATTAACATTATTGGGAAGACTTTGGGTAACGGTGCTTATTTTATAAACAATGGCAGCATCAGTCAAAAAATTATTGCTGCTGTATTTCCAGTAAAATAAACCATCGTCCGTTTTAATGGCGCTGCCGTAAAAATCCTCAGATACGGTTTTATTTTCCGTCTGCGATTGCTTAGATTGCTCAGGTTGCTCGGATTGCTCTGTTACTGCCGATGATATATTCTGCGATTCTTCGGCAATTTTCGGTACAGAAGGCTCTGTAACTTCCAAAGAAGAATCGGTCGGAGTTTCCTGTGGTACATTCTGTGACTCTGTGACGGACTCCTGTACAGAAGGCTCGGTTGCTGCCGAAGAATCCGCCGGATTTTCCGATAATACATTTTGTGATTCCTCAGCAGCTTTTGATGATACATTTTGTGATTCGGCAGCAGTTTCCAATGCAGAAGGTTCTTTCTTATTATTGTGCATTGTTAGGGCGACAGCCGTTACACCGACACCTATAACCAATGCGGCGGCAACACCGGCAACAATTTTAAAAGCTGTCGTTTTCAAAAACATATTTTCACCTCCGTTTACTATTGTTGATGTGGTTGTGTTCGGCTGCGGCAAAGGGTGTATTGATTGCGGAATCCTTTTAACTGCATTTACATTATTCATTATTTTTAGTGAAACAGCGGAAAATACGGGAGCGTTTATATTTTCCGCCGCCTGCTTGATAAAAGACGGAAAAAGTGCGAACGGTATAATCGCATAAAGACGTGTACCCTCTTTGTCTAACTTTTCAAGCTCCGCTTTTATTTGCTTTCTTCCCTCAAGAAGATAATACTTTACTGTCGTTAGCGGCAGTTCAAGTGTTTCGGATATTTCCTTTGTTGACATATCCTGATAGTAGTACATCAAAATTACAAGCCTTTTGTTTTCGGGAAGCCCGTTTATTATCTCCATTATCAGGCGGCTTGCCTCCTGCTTGTCGATATTCTCGTGCGGTATAAGGTCTGAGTCGGTTTCCTCGTTAAGCTCTTCCAAATGAATATTTTCAGATATATCAGAAAACAGCATAGGTTTTTTTAGTTTTATAAAATTCTTACTGCAATTTGACACTATACGATTGAGCCAGTTGTCAAAATACTCCGGCGGATCGACCGTATCAAGATGTACAAAAGCCCTGATATAGCTTTCCTGCAAAATATCAAGTGCGTCCTGCTCATTATGCGTCATACTCAGCGCAATAAAATAAGCGGAATCCTTAGTCATTGTGTACAGAGCCTCATAAGCACTCTCGTTGCCCGAAAGAGCCGCTGTGATAATGTTTCTAAAATTTTCGTTCATATTTTTTCCTCCATACTTGTTTTTTAGAATACTCAAAAATTGCCCCGATTTTACCTCCTCAATTTAAATTTTCTTTGGGTACAGTTGATATTTATGACCCACACGGTTCTTTTACCTCCTTTCCCCGCTTACTAATTTATACAATTAAAGACGGACTCAGGATAGTAAAAATAAAATTTTTTTAATTATAACACAATTTTTATATTCGAGTAAAATATTAATATCTGTGCGTTAAAATGATATAACAAAATAAAAACATATTGACGTGATATAAAACTTTTGTAATTTTGTAATTACACAATTTCTATTGACTTATTAAAATTAAAGATATAAACTAAAACAAGATACAAGTAAAAGTTGTGTTGAAAATATTTTTTAAATCGAAAAAGGAGAAATCTATTATGACAATTAATCAAACAAACGAAAACGGAAAAATTACATTGGCACTTTCCGGCAGGCTTGATACGGTGACTGCACCTAATTTGGAGGCAACGCTTGACAGTGTACTGAACGAAGCGGTCGAACTTTGTTTTGACTTCAAAGATTTGGAATATATATCTTCCGCAGGTCTTAGGGTGCTTTTAAATGCACAAAAAGCAATGAATACAAAGGGCAGTATGAAAATACGCAATGTAAACGAAATAATTATGGAAGTGTTTGAAGTCACGGGATTTTCGGATATTTTAACAATAGAATAATATGCCGATAAAACAAGGAGGTAATCAATGTTTCTCAAACTGACAGTGACAGCCCTGTACAATACATTTTTGGCAATTTTAATTTATATTGCTGAAAATAAAACTTCTTTCGGCAAACTATCATACAGAAACAAACAGTTAATTATCGGTATCCTTTTTGGAGGAATGGCAGTTTTTGCAAGCACAAATGCGGCGGGTGTGGATATAGGCGACGGTACTATTATGAATGTGCGTGACGCCGCCCCGTTGTGCGCGGGACTTATTTTCGGCGCGCCCGCCGGAATAATCTCAGGCATTATCGGAGGAGTTTTTCGCTACATTTCGGCATTTTACGGTATTACGGGAACATATACACAGCTTGCCTGCTCAATTTCTACCATACTGGTCGGATTTATTGCCGCAGGACTGAGAAAGTTTATGTTCGACAACAAAAAACCCGGCGTCCTATATGGTTTGGGCATAGGAATGGTCTGTGAGGTCATTCACATGCTTATGATTTTCTTCACGAATACAAACGACCCCACAACGGCATTTAACTTTGTAAAGCAATGCTCACTGCCGATGATATTGTGCAACGGTGTTTCGGTCGGTATTGCCGTACTTATAATATCGCTTATCGGCAAGAAAAAAACTCTCATACACTCCGAAAAAAAGTATATTTCAAGTACGTTCCAAATATGGCTGTTTATTTGCATAGCCATTGCCTATCTTCTTACAGGAACATATACTTATGTTTTGCAAAGTCAAATGTCAAATACCGAAACAGAAAGTATTATAGAAACAAACATTGATGACGTTAATCAGGATATAATTGATACATCAGACGAAAATCTTCTCAGTAAAACCGAAAAAATAAAAATCGAATATATTCTTTCAACCGACAAAAGCCACGAATTTTTAAATTCACTTGCCAAAAAGTATGATATAGCCGAACTACACATTGTAAATAAAAAAGGAATAATTGAAAATTCAAACGATTCAAAATATTTGGGATTCGATATGTCGAGCGGAGAACAGTCAAGCGAATTTCTCGTGTTGTTGAACGGTTCGCGTGATTCGTATGTACAAAAGTACCAACCTCACTCATACGATAAAAACATCTCGCGCAAATACGGTGCGTTAACTCTTCCCGACGGAGGATTTTTACAGGTTGGATATGATGCTGACGAGTTCAGAAAAGATATTGACAACACCGTAAGCAAAATCGCCAACAACCGTCATGTTGGAAACAACGGCTTTATTGTAATCTGTGACGACAAATGGAACATTGTAAGCGAAGGGTTGGAGAACAAGAACAAAGACTTATTTAATTCGACAATAGAAATAAATCCCGATAAAAACAAAGAAAAAAGCATATTCGGCATACGGCTGAACAACGTGCCGTACCTGTGCGAATACGAATTTGCGGAAGGGTATTATATAGTCGGAGCCATACCCGAAGCGGAAGCTCTGTATATGCGTGATGTTTCGATATATTTGAGTTCTTTTATGGAAATCATTATATTCTCAATGCTGTTCCTGCTTGTTTATTTCCTTATAAAGAAACTCATAATAGATAATCTGATACAGGTGAACCACGCACTTTCAAAAATTACCGAAGGCGACCTTGACGTAATTGTTGATGTGCGTACAAACGAGGAATTTGCATCTCTTTCGGACGACATAAATTCAACCGTAAGCACGCTGAAAAAATATATATCCGATGCAGAATCCAGAATTGACGCAGAATTGGAATTTGCTAAACAAATCCAACATTCCGCTCTTCCGTCCGTGTTCCCGCCGTATCCTAACCGCAAAGAATTTGACATATACGCACAAATGGATACGGCAAAAGAAGTCGGCGGCGATTTTTACGACTTCTATATGCTTGACGATTCAACAATTGCTTTCCTTATAGCCGACGTATCGGGAAAAGGTATACCGGCGGCTATGTTTATGATGAAAGCTAAGACAATTATAAAGGACCTTGCCGAAAGCGGTTTGGGGGCAGATGAAATATTTACACTGGCAAACCAAAAGTTATGCGAAAACAACGAAACGGGTATGTTCGTAACAGCGTGGATGGCGATAGTTAATCTTAAAACGGGAATTATGAGCATAGTCAATGCAGGTCATAATCCTCCGGTCATACGACATAAGGACGGTAACTTTGCCTATAAAAAACTGCGTGCAGGTTTTGTGCTTGCCGGTATGGACGGCATTAAGTATAAGAAAACAGAAATACAGCTATCTCCCGGCGACCAAATATATCTTTATACCGACGGTGTGACAGAAGCTACCGACAAAAACAATCAGCTTTACGGTGACGACAGACTTATAGAATTTTTAAACTCGTTAGGTGAAACCGATACAAAATCAATTTGCGAATCCGTAAAGTCTGATGTGGACAATTTCGTTGGCGACGCTCCTCAATTTGACGACATAACAATGGTTTGTTTTAGTCTTAATTTCATAAAATCCGATAATAAAATAGTATTTATCCCCGACAAAAATGCCGCCAAAATCGTAAATGAATTTTCACAAGTTTTAACGTCCAAGCTGGACGTCCTGCCAAAGATTTCAAGCAAGGTCAATATCGCAATTGATGAAATAACCTCAAACATAATTAATTACAGTGGGGCTAAAACAGCCGAAATCTCATATTTTATAGAAAGAGGCGTACTGAATATCATTTTTAAAGATGACGGTGTACCTTACAATCCGCTTGAAAAAACCGACCCTGATGTTACCTTGCCTGCAAAAGACAGGCAAATCGGCGGACTCGGAATTTTTATGGTCAAGAAAATGACCGATAGTTTGGATTACAAATACGAGAACGGCAAAAATACTTTGGCATTAACGATTAATTTAATTAAAGAAAAAAGATAAACAAAGAAAGGAGTAAGTAAATATGAAAACAAATATTTGCAAACTTTCGAGTGATAACTCAACTTTCGAGGATATATTTGCTGAGGTTGAAAAAACGGCAAATTACAATAACCTTGAAAAAAAGCAAGCATTACATCTTAGACTCCTTGCCGAGGAACTGGTTGGAATGCTCCCCGAACTGTTGACAGTGGGAAACGGTGAATTTTGGATTGAAAATAACGGAAAAAAATTTGAAATCCACGTAACCGTAAACGCCGAAAAACGCCCTACAATGCAGGAAAAAGAAAATATGCTTTCGGTTTCAAAATCAGGCAACAACATTGCGGCAAAGGGAATTATAAACAAAATAAAACTCATTTCGGAAAGTATGCTTGACGGTTACCTTGAAAGCACTCGTGCGGCAGGATTTTATAAATTTTATGATATGGGAATAGATACAAGCTATCCGTATTATGATACATGGTCAAACGCATGGTCGCTGAACAACTACAAGGAAAATACAAGCAACGACAAAAACAGCGATGAATGGGACGAACTGGAAAAATCCATAATAGCCAAACTTTCAGATGATGTTATTGTCGGTACTGTTGGTAAAAAACTTGATATTATTGTAAAAAAAGATTTTAATTAATCAATAATATCCCTGTTTTCCTTGTCGAATATAATTTCATATCCCTATGCCGAAAATTCACAACTAATATATAACAATCTCTTCTAACATATTGAACAGGTTCGGTAAAAACGGACAATAGAAAAAAGCTCCCTCTTATGGTTGAATGAAAAAAGAAAACCATAGGAGGGATTTTTATGCCAAAAAATATAGCTGAACTTATTGACGGAGCAGATGTAAATTACTGCTATTATGTTAAGGACAATAAATCTACAATCGCTTTGGCTAAGTTCGCCATTGAAAAACGGAACGCTAATAGTCTTGCAAAATCCTCACAGGAGCACAACATCGGGCTTATATTCATATATTTTTTCTTATTCCGTTTTTCTCCTCTGAATTAAGATTTACAACAGATACTATTTTCTTATTTTCGGTTTTCATTAATTTCAGTCCTCCTGTACATAATATTTTTGCCGACAAATTTATAACAAGGCTAAACAAACACATATAATATTTATTTCTTTTTCAGAATTATAAGTTCGCGTCTGTTTATAAAGTATCAGAATTTTTTCTTTTTGTCAACAAATATTGTATAATAATATGACCGAAAACAGAAAAAAATTAAATATTAATTAAGCACTTTAAATTCACAATTATTTTATACTTTTATTTATCAAACAGGAAACATCCAACTTATATCTTTATATTTCCGTAATATATTAAATAAACTGACGCATACTTTGTTTTGTATGCGTCAGCTTTTAAGTTTAATTATTTTATAACTTTTACTTTAAGGGTAGAAGATACACCGTTAAATGTCTTAACTGTTATGTATGCTGTTCCCTCTTTCTTTGCGGTCAAAAGTCCCGAACCGCTTGTGTAAACCGTGCTGTTATCGCTTGAACTCCAAGCACGCTTTGTTGATGCTGTTCCTGCGTCAACCCAGCTTGAAAGCTGGAACTTCTGTCCGACATGAAGTGTAAGCCACGACTTATTTATATGTACGGCTTTTGCCGGCGGCTGTACAACAACCTTACACTGCGCTGTTTTGCCGTTGAATGTTTTTACCGTAATATACGCTGTGCCGGTTTTCTTTGCGGTCAATTGTCCCGAACTGCTTGTGTAACATATATTGTTGTTGCTCGAACTCCACGCACGTTTTGTCGATGCAGTACCCGAATCTACCCAGCTTGTGAGTTGGAATTTCTCCCCTACACCGAGATATAAGGTAGATTTGTTAAGGCTTATTTTGCTTGCAGGCGGCTGTACAACAACTTTACACTGCGCTGTTTTGCCGTTGAATGTTTTTACCGTAATATACGCTGTGCCGGTTTTCTTTGCTGTCAATTGTCCCGAACTGCTTGTGTAACATATATTGTTGTTGCTCGAACTCCACGCACGTTTTGTCGATGCAGTACCTGAATCTACCCAGCTTGTGAGTTGGAATTTTTCCCCTACACCAAGATACAAAGTAGATTTGTTAAGATTTACTTTCTTTGCAGGCGGCTGTACAACAACCTTGCATTGCGCTGTTTTGCCGTTGAATGTTTTTACCGTAATATACGCCGTGCCGGTTTTTTTTGCGGTCAATTGTCCAGAACCACTTGTGTAGCATATATTATTGTTGCTTGACGAAAATCCCCTCTTTGCCGAGGCTGTACCCGACTGAACGGAGCTTGTAAGTTGGAATTTCTCCCCAACGCCGAGATACAGTGTGGATTTATTAAGGCTTATTTTGCTTGCAGGCGGCTGAACGGTTATTTTGCAGGTTGCCGTTTTGCCGTTGCTTGTTTTTGCGGTAATTGTAACCGTTCCGTCTTTCTTAGCCGTTACTTTGCCGTTGCTTACGGTTGCTATATTATTGTTGCTTGAAGTCCAAGTTATTTTTTTGTTTGTTGCGTTGCTCGGACTTACAGTTGCGTTAAGCTGATAGCTTTCACCTCTGCCAAGCCATGTGCGTGTTGTGTTGAGCTTTATACCGGTAGCTTTCACATCATCAATAGCTTTAAAGGGAATATCATTATCTTTTGCGTACTGTTCAGCATAAGAACCTTTTTTGCCGTAAATAGTACATTCATCGCAACCGTAAAACACCCCTATCAATATATTTTCTACAGTATCGGGAATAATTACTTTTTTGAGTGATTCACAACCAGCAAATGCACCATCGCCTATATCTTTCATACTGTAAGGAATGGTTATTTCCGTAAGTGCAAAACATTCAGAAAACGCACACTTACCTATACCTTCAACCCCGTTGCCTAAATCTACACTTCTAAGTTCCTTACAAGATGCAAAGGCATAACTCATTATATCTTTAACACTGTCGGGAATAACTACACTTTTTATATTAGTGTTACGAAAAGCGTAAAAAGAGATTATTGTAACAGGTTTTCCGTTAATCACCGAGGGTATTACAACGTCACTTTTAGAATTTACGTATTTTGTTATCCAAATTTCTTTACCGTTATCTATGTACTGAAAACCGTTTTCCTCACCAGTTTCACTATTATAAGCGTTTGCAACAATGCCCGTACCCGTGTACTGCGGCAGGGTCGTTCCCACATAGGCTCCAAGCGTTACCGCCGCAAGGGCAACACAAAGTAATTTTCGGAATATTTTTTTATTTCTTTCGTTTTTCAATTTCAGTCCTCCTGTACATAATTTTTTTGCTGACAAATTTATAACACGGCCGAACAAACACATATACTGTTTATTTCTTTTTCCGTATTACAAGTTCACGTCTATTTATACAATATCACAATTTTTTCTTTTTGTCAACGAATATTGTATAAAAATTATACAAATATTTTTTATAATAATATGACCGAAAACAGGCAAAAATCAAACATTAATTAAGCGCTTTAAATTCATAATTATTTTATACTTTTATTTATCAAGCAGGAAATATCCAACTTATATCTTTATATTTCCGTAATATATTAAATAAATAAACTGACGCATACTTTGCTTTGTATGCGTCAGCTTTTAAGTTTAATTATTTTATAACTTTTACTTTAAGGGTAGAAGATACACCGTTAAATGTCTTAACTGTTATGTATGCTGTTCCCTCTTTCTTTGCGGTCAAAAGTCCCGAACCGCTTGTGTAAACCGTGCTGTTATCGCTTGAACTCCAAGCACGCTTTGTTGATGCTGTTCCTGCGTCAACCCAGCTTGAAAGCTGGAACTTCTGTCCGACGTGAAGCGTAAGCCACGACTTATTTATATGTACGGCTTTTGCAGGCGGCTGTACAACAACCTTGCACTGCGCTGTTTTGCCGTTGAATGTTTTTACCGTAATATACGCTGTGCCGGTTTTCTTTGCGGTAAGCTGTCCCGAACCGTTTGTGTAGCATATATTGTTGTTGCTTGAACTCCACGCACGTTTTGTCGATGCAGTACCCGAATCTACCCAGCTTGTGAGTTGGAATTTCTCCCCTACACCGAGATACAAAGTAGATTTGTTAAGGCTTATTTTGCTTGCAGGCGGCTGTACAACAACCTTGCATTGCGCTGTTTTGCCATTAAATGTTTTTACCGTAATATATGCCGTGCCGGTTTTCTTTGCGGTAAGCTGTCCCGAACCGTTTGTGTAGCATATATTGTTGTTGCTTGA
>CANQBK010000055.1 GCA_947589485.1 uncultured Clostridia bacterium
GCTTTTTGGAAGTAATAGGAGTTTCGCAGTCTGCGGACTGCGACAAGGGACTCTGTCCCTTGACCCTGCCGCCTTTTAAAAAAGGCGGGCGAAAATGCGCCGAGCCGGCGCGGGCGATTCGCGTTATCGCTCGCTCCGTTCGCTCGTATTGCAAACAAAAACTACATTCGCGCGGCGTTAGTTTTTTTACCCAAATTAAAAGTTTCGGTCAAGCCTTTTCAAAGGCTTGCGGATTCCAAAGGCAGAGCCTTTGGTGGGTTTTTAAGGGCGAAGCCCTTAACTTTCATTAATTCAAAAAACATAACCTAAAGTAATTAAGCAAAGTCGGGAATTTTTTTTGTTTACACGGTAAAAATAATAACATAAGGTTAAATCTGTTTTTAAGGAAGGATAAAATATGAATATAACCCAAGAAGAATATTCGTCAATGGTAAAAAACGTTTCACCTAAAAGCAAAATCGTTAAAGATTGCTTTGGCGCATTTTTGGTAGGAGGTATTATATGCACTATCGGTCAGGCATTGACAGATACTTACCAATATGCCGTCGGTCTTAGTATAAAAGACGCACGGTGCCTGACAAGCGTTACTCTGGTATTTCTCAGCGCACTGTTTACCGCACTGAGCTGGTACGATAACATCGCAAAATTCGCCGGCGCAGGTACTATTGTTCCCATAACGGGATTTGCCAATGCGGTCGTGTCGCCGGCAATGGAATTTAAAAGTGAAGGTCTTGTAATGGGACTCGGAGCAAAAATGTTCATAATCGCAGGTCCGGTTATAGTTTACGGCACCATAACATCAAGCGCATACGGATTGATTTTGTGCCTGATAAAGTTTATATCCTAAAACACGGGAGAAAATCCGCATCGGATTTTCTCTTTGCTTTTGCGTTATTTTACAAATAAAAATCCGAATACATAAATAAATTTAAATTTACAACAAAATCTGTATTGTTTCGCTTGTAAATTTAGTAAAAATATGTTATCATACGTTTAAAAGATATATAAAAGGAGAGAACGAATATGTATAATAAGATTTTAACATCGCTGTCTTACGGTATGTTCGCCGTCGGAACAAAAGGCGAAAACGCACCTAACGCCTGCATTGTAAATACAGTAATGCAAATTTCTTCATACCCTATGACAATCGCAGTAAGCATCAACCACAGCAACTATACCAACGAATGTATCAAGAAAAACGGCGAATTTACAGTAAGCGTCCTTTCGGAAAATACAAGCGGTACGGCAATAGGTGCTTTGGGCTTTACATCGGGACGTGACAGCAATAAGCTGGAAAACGTAAAGCATAAAATCCTCCGTGAAGGTCTGCCTGTTATAAGAGAGGATATTTGCTGTTGGTTTTTGTGCAAGGTCGTCAACACTGTCGAAACAATAACACACACGATTTTTATTGCCGAACCCGTTGCAGGAAGCGAATCAATAAAAGGAGAGCCTATGACATACGGTTTCTACCAAAAAGTAATCAAAGGCAAATCACCTAAATATGCGCCTACTTTTGTTGCGGAAAAAGAGGACGAGAACGACAAATACACCTGCACGATATGCAAATATGAATATAACGACCCGCTTATTCCCTTTGAAGAACTGCCCGACGATTGGGTATGCCCTATATGCGGCGCCCCGAAATCCGTATTCAAAAAAAATGAAAACTAAATTTTCAATCTGTATGATATTCTATCATACAGTCAATTAAATGTCAAGAAAACTTGACAATCTTCATTTTAAACTTGTCAAATAAGAGGATTTTACAGTATTTAATAAAAATAAAATCGGTTGACACTTATACACGTTTGTGTTATCTTTATTAATACATATCAAATCAATATGTAATTATATAATGAACAGGGGACTATTTATGACTATTCGGGAAGTACAGAACGAGATAAACCGTCTGAAAAAAGAGAATGATATTTGTATTCTCGCACACAGCTACCAAGCACAGGAAATAATTGAAATTGCTGACTTTACAGGCGATTCTTATGCTTTGAGCAAACTGGCACGAACCGCTCCAAACAAAACCGTAATAATGTGCGGTGTACGATTTATGGCGGAAACCGTAAAAATGCTGTCGCCCGATAAAAAGGTAATTTTGTCAAGTCCGATTGCGGGGTGTCCCATGGCGGAGCAAATGGACGTTGAACTTATAAATCAATTAAAAGAGATGTATCCCGATTATACGGTCGTGGCATACATAAACACAACTACGGAGCTTAAAACTGTATGCGATGTATGCGTTACATCATCATCTGCCGTAAAAATAGTAAAACAGCTTGATTCCGAAAACATATTATTTATACCCGACTGCAATCTTGGAGCTTATGTACAAAAGCAGGTACCCGAAAAAAACTTCAAACTGGTACACGGAGGCTGTCCCGTTCATGCCTCGGTTACAAGGCGTGACGCTGAAAAAGCAAAAGCTGAACACCCGAACGCCGAACTTCTTGTACACCCCGAATGTGTTCCGTCAGTAGTTGAACTTGCGGATTATGTCGGCTCTACTTCGGGCATTATGGAGTATGCCTCAAAAAGCAGTAACAAAGAATTTATAATCGGAACAGAAAACAGCATCGCCGAACACTTGCAGTATTCCTGTCCCGACAAGGACTTTTATGTTTTATCAAAAGCTCTTATGTGTAAAAATATGAAAGCGACTACACTTATTGATGTATTAAATTGCTGTAAAGGACGAGGCGGAGAAGAAATTGAACTTGACCCTCTGACAATAGAAAAAGCAAAAAAATGTATTGATAAAATGATTTCTCTTGGAGGATAAATCAAAGGCTCACTGTCATTCCTGACGGTGAGCTTTTAATTTAACTATTAATATATAAACTAACGCCGCTAAAATGTACTTTTAGACTTTGGCTGAAATAAACCTATTTCGGTACGCAAGTGCCTCCGCAAATAAGAAATTCTCCCGAATAACATACAAGAGCCTGACCATAAGTTATTGCCCTTTGAGGTTGGTCAAACACTAATTTTATTTTTCCGCTGTCCAGAGGATAAAGCGTTGCCGCCTGCTCTTTCTGATTGTAACGTATTTTTGCGGTAACTCTCATCGGCTCTTCGGAAGCAGGCACGGATACCCAGTTAACATCGTTTGCGTATGCCGTGTCGCAAAAAAGCTCTTCGTTTGTACCGAGCGTTACGGTGTTGCTCTCAATATCCTTTGAAATAACATATACGGGTTTTCCAAAAGCTACTCCAAGCCCCTTACGCTGACCGACCGTATAACGTATAATACCGTTGTGCTGACCTATAACATTGCCGTCTTTGTCAATAAAATCCCCTTTAGGAAATTTTTTGCCTGTATAACCCTCTATAAAACCCGCATAATCGCCGTCGGGTACAAAACATATATCCTGACTGTCTGGCTTTGACGCATTTATCAAGCCGTATTCGTGTGCAATTTTCCGTGTTTGCTCCTTTGTAAGCTCTCCTATCGGAAAAAGCGTTTTTGACAACTGCTCCTGCGTCATTCCGTATAAAACATAACTTTGGTCTTTCGACGGGTCAATACCCTTTTTCAAATAATATCTTCCCGAAGCTTTATCATAGCCTCGGCGCACATAATGTCCTGTGGCAATAAAATCATTCTCCAAAAGCTCCGCACGTTTAAGAAGTGCATCAAACTTTATAAATCTGTTGCAGTCAATACAAGGGTTCGGAGTAAGACCGTTTATGTAAGAATTGTTGAATTTGTCGATTACACATTCCTTAAAGCGTTCCCCAAAATTGTACACATAATGGTCAAAACCTAATTTATGTGCAACAAAACGAGCGTCCTCAACATCGTCAAGCGAACAACAGCTTTTGCTTTTATCAAGCATTATATCATCATTTTTAAAAAGCCTGAGCGTTGCACCCGTAATTTCATAATCTTTCATTAATATTGCGGCGGCAACAGAGCTATCCACTCCCCCGCTCATCGCAACAAGAACCTTTTTCTTTTCGCTCATAGCTTTCCTCCCAAAAAAATTTCTTTCCCATACTTTGTTATAATTTCCTTTAACGGTAATGTCGCACCGCTATGCCTGCCGCCCTCTACCGAATAATATCTTTCATTTCCGAGTATCTTTTTTGTGTAGTCGTGATTTTTAATTATTTCGTCTTTCAAACCGACAACAGCGGATACATTTTTAACGTCAATATCGGAAATATCACCAGTCATACTCGAAAACTCGGCAATACCGTTTTCATTTGAATATCCTAACTCAGGCAAAACAACACACGGCAACAGACACGGGTTTATAAACAATGCGGGACAATTCTTTTTCACACAAATCAAAGCCGCAAAAAAACCGCCAAGACTTGTACCGACAACGGCATTACACTCGTTTTTTTCATATTCTACGCAAAGACGCTCCAAAACAGACAGCGGCATTTCCGAATCGTAATCTATCCCGACGGAACAAACATCGTACCCACATTCGGTCAAAGCGCAATAAGCCGAATTTTTTGCCAAGCCTTTATATCCGTGTATATTTAATATCTTCATTATAAACACCTTACAATACCGCTTTTACAGTTTATGCGTTAATAACGTCCCACGGAGTGAGCATACCTACAATACGTCCGCCAAACGACCCGTTGTCGGTTATGAATACTGCCGCAAGACGTTTGCTCCTTTGGACTTTTTTGTTAAATTCGCCTCTCACATCAGCCAAGGTCGCATCTTTACCCATAAAACAAAACTTTTCGTTTTCGTGCTTGTCAGGCGGCAGAAGCTCGGCAAAGTCACCTATTGTCATATCATCGTTTACCGATGACATACCGTTGTTAAGAGCAAATGTAAACACAGTGCTTATACTGAAAACACCTATCAGCTCCCCTCCCTCGGTAACAGGAACGTGTGAGAATCCCTGCCTTTGCATTTTTCGCATAACTACTCTTGCCTTTTGTGACAGACTTGTTTTCAGTATATTCTCAAAAAGCGTCGCATAATTAACGGCAAGCGGAGGTTTTTTTATATATTCGGTAACGCTCTTTAAAAATTCCGTCATCGAGTTTGACGGCTCAATTATGCGCTCGCCCTCAAATTCGGCGTGGTGCGACAAAAGGTTCCGTATCTCCCTGCACAGATTCAGCCTATCTCTGTATTCCTTACCCTCTTTGTCGTTAATAAAACGCACTATCGGACTGCCAAAGGATTTTTCGTCGATATTGTACTTTTTACACAATTCTTCCTCAAGAAGCCTGTAATTATCCAAAAACTCCTCTGCTCTGCCCATTTATAGCCCTCCTCGATTATTGCAAATATATGTTTACTGACCTGTTTGGTACCTTTCGGCAATATACTCATCATAGCTTTCGGTCACATCTCTTATTCCGTTCTTTTCAAGCACTATGATTCTGTTTGCGACGGTTGATATAAATTCATGGTCGTGAGATGTAAACAGCACTACGCCCTTAAAATTTTGAAGTCCCTTGTTTACCGCAGTAATGGATTCCAAGTCCAAATGGTTGGTAGGCTGGTCAAGAATAAGGCAGTTTGCCCCGAACATCATCATTCTTGAAAGCATACACCGAACCTTTTCGCCTCCCGAAAGTACCTTTACGGCTTTAAAAACATCATCACCCGAAAACAACATTCTTCCGAGAAAACCGCGAAGATAAGTGTCCGTGTTGTCGTTCCCGCGTACATATTGACGAAGCCAGTCTATTACGGACATATCGTTTCCTTCAAAAAATTTGGTGTTATCCTTTGGGAAATATGACTGTGATGTACTTATACCCCATTTATACTTTCCGGCGTCCGGTTCGGCGTTGCCGGTAAGTATTTCAAACAATGCGGTAACGGCTGTTTCGTTATCGCACAAAAATGCGATTTTATCCGTCCTTTCAACTCTGAAAGAAACATTGTCAAGAACCTTTTCTCCGTCAATCGTTTTGGAAATATTTTCTACGGTAAGAACATCTTTGCCTATTTCTCTGTCCATATTAAATCCGACAAAAGGATAACGCCGGCTTGACGCAGGCATTTCCTCGACCGTTAGCTTGTCGAGTAACTTTCTTCGGGAAGTTGCCTGCTTTGATTTTGACTTATTCGCCGAAAACCTTTGTATAAAGCCCTGAAGCTCCTTGATTTTTTCCTCGGTCTTTTTGTTCTGCTGTTTAATCATAGCCTGCATAAGCTGTGAAGATTCATACCAAAATTCATAATTTCCCACATACATTTTTATTTTATTGTAGTCAATATCCACCATATAGGTACACACCGTATTTAAAAAATGACGGTCGTGCGATACCACGATTACCGTACCCTGATAGTCAAGGATAAAATCCTCAAGCCACGCGACAGCCTTTATGTCAAGGTTATTTGTCGGCTCGTCGAGCAGGATTATTTCGGGATTGCCGAAAAGAGCCTGTGCAAGAAGCACCTTTACTTTTTCGTTGCCCGTAAGCGAACCCATCAAGGAATACAAAATATCCTCGGACAAACCAAGACCTTGAATCAGCTTTGATGCGTTGCTTTCCGCTTCCCAGCCGTTAAGCTCCGCAAATTCAGCCTCAAGTTCCGAGGCACGGATACCGTCCTCGTCGGAGAAATCCTCTTTCATATATATGGCGTCTTTTTCTTTCATAATATCATACAGCTTTTTGTTGCCGTATATAACCGTATCAAGAACCGTATAATCGTCAAATGCAAAATGGTCTTGTTTCAGCACGGACATACGGGTATTTTCGGGGATTACAATTTCTCCTTTTGTAGGCTCCAGTTCTCCCGAAAGCACTTTTAAAAATGTCGATTTTCCCGCACCGTTTGCACCTATAATACCGTAACAGTTGCTATCCGTAAATTTAAGATTCACATCTGAAAACAACGGTGTTCCGCTGAAATTAACAGATACGTTTGACACTGTAATCATACAATAAATCTTTCCTTTCCAAAACGATTTTTTTACTTATCCCATTCGTATTCCCTCAGCTTTCCGTATGAAAGCAGTTTTGGGTAATCCCATTGTCTGAGAACCTCATAAGCCGCAATCGCAACGGAATTTGACAGGTTAAGACTGCGGGCATCACTTATCATAGGTATCCTTACCGTAGTATCGGGATTTTCGTACAGTAATTTTTCGGGAAGTCCCTTTGTTTCCTTACCGAAAACTATATACGACTTGTCCGGATATTTTATATCGGTATATTTCTGCGGCGCTTTTGTGGAAAAATAGTAATATTGACCGCCTGCCGTGCAGTCAAAAAATTCGTCAAGGCTCTCGTAATATGTAATATCAAGCAAGTACCAGTAGTCAAGACCTGCCCTTTTCAGCTTTTTGTCATCAATCTCGAATCCCATCGGCTTTACGATATGCAGCCTTGCGCCGGTAGCCGCACAAGTGCGGGCTATGTTTCCCGTATTTTGAGGTATTTCCGGTTCAACAAGAACGATATTTAATTCTGCCATTTTTAAATCTCCGTTTCCAAAATCTCTATTTAATTATAATATTTTTTCAGGATAAGTCAATACAGGCATTAAGCCGCTATCTATTTGTACCGCCGTTTTTTAATTAAAAATCAAAATTTATACCAAACTTATAAAATCCTTGTATGCCGGCTGTGTTTATGGTATAATTATTCGGAAAGATTATTTGCACGTTTACAACACACAAATTTCACTCTCTGTGTTTGAAAGTGTTTTAAAGAAAGGATTGCATAACCAATGTACAAGATAGTCAGAAAAAAATCACTGAATCCTACGGTTTCGCTTATGGAAATTGAAGCGCCTCTCATTGCACGCAAAGCCGAACCAGGTCAGTTCATAATTTTCCGCGCAAAAGAGGACAGTGAAAGAGTACCTTTGACAATTGCCGATTTTGACAGAGAAAAGGGTACCGTTACAATTATATATCAAATTGTCGGCGGTGCAACAATGGAACTTGACACGCTTAATGAGGGCGAGTCACTATGCGATTTTGTCGGACCGCTTGGTCAGCCGAGCGAAACGGACGGTCTTAAAAAAGTTGCCGTTGTTGGCGGAGGCGTAGGCTGTGCAATTGCCTATCCCATTGCAAAAAAGCTATCGGGACTCGGATGTGAAGTCCATAGTATTGTCGGTTTCAGAAACAAGGATCTGGTCATTCTTGAGGACGAGTTTAAAGCGGTAAGCTCCAAGCTGTGTATGATGACCGATGACGGAAGCTACGGTACCAAAGGTCTTGTAACAAACGCTCTTGAGGACCTTATAAAAGAGGGCAACAAATATGACGAGGTCATAGCCATAGG
The DNA here is from genome assembly GCA_947589485.1 of uncultured Clostridia bacterium. Lineage (GTDB taxonomy): Bacteria > Bacillota > Clostridia > Oscillospirales > Acutalibacteraceae > UBA1213. The sequence continues at coordinate 8,245 of CANQBK010000055.1, forward strand.
TCCCCTTGTTATGATGAAGTTTGTCGCTATGCTTACGAAAAAATATAACATAAAAACCGTTGTAAGTATGAACCCGATTATGATTGACGGCACGGGAATGTGCGGAGGCTGCCGTCTTACCGTTGGCGGCGAAACAAAATTTGCCTGTGTTGACGGTCCCGATTTTGACGGTCATCTTGTTGACTTTGACGAAGCAATGAGAAGAGGCACAATGTACAAGGAATTTGAAACTCATGCCCGTGAGGCATCGTGTAACCTATTTAAGCAGGAGGAAAAATAATTATGGCAGTAACAAGAAATATGGATCCGAAAAAATCACCTATGCCCGTTCAGGATCCCGAAGTACGAAAAAATAATTTTGACGAGGTTGCTTTGGGATATACATACGAAACGGCGGTAAACGAAGCGAAGCGCTGCCTTAATTGTAAAAATAAGCCCTGCAAAAGCGCTTGTCCCGTTCAGATAGACATTCCGGCATTTATTGAAAGAGTAGCAAACGAGGATATGGAGGGCGCCTATGAGATAATATCACGCTCAAGTTCTCTTCCGGCAGTTTGCGGACGTGTATGTCCTCAGGAAAATCAATGCGAGGGAAAATGTGTAAGAGGTATTAAAGGCGAAAGTGTCGGAATAGGACGTCTTGAACGGTTCGTTGCCGACTACCACAGAGAGCACTGCACAGAAAAGCCCGAAAAACCCGTATCCAACGGACACAAGGTTGCTGTTATCGGCGCCGGTCCAAGCGGACTTACGGCAGCAGGAGATTTGGCAAAACTCGGATATGAAGTAACCGTATATGAAGCTCTCCATCTTGCAGGAGGCGTTCTTGTTTACGGCATACCGGAGTTCAGACTTCCGAAAGCCATTGTGCGTCAAGAAATAGAAAATCTTAAAGCAATCGGCGTTAAAATAGAAACAAATATGGTTATAGGCAAGGTACTTACGGTAGACGAATTGTTTGAAATGGGTAATGAAGCCATATACATCGGCAGCGGTGCCGGTCTTCCGAGGTTTATGAACATTCCCGGAGAAAGTCTGAAAGGTGTTTATTCGGCGAATGAATATCTTACAAGAATCAACCTTATGAAAGCGTACAAAGAGGGTGCAAAGACACCTATACGAAAGAGCAAAAATGTTGCGGTTGTCGGCGGCGGCAATGTTGCTATGGACGCAGCACGTTCGGCAAAGCGTATGGGAGCCGAAACCGTTTATATAGTATACCGCAGAGGTATGGAGGAGCTTCCTGCACGAAAAGAAGAAGTTGAGCACGCACAAGAAGAGGGAATTATATTCAAAACCCTTACAAACCCCGTTGAGGTTATCGGTGACGAAAACGGCGAAGTAAAGGGAATGAAATGTATTGAAATGGAGCTTGGCGAGCCTGACGAAAGCGGTCGCCGCCGTCCTATTCCAAAGAAAGACAGTGAGTTCACGCTTGACGTAGATACTATGATTATGTCCATAGGAACAAGTCCGAACCCTCTTATAAGAAGTACAACTCCCGGACTGGAAACAAATCGCCGAGGCTGCATTGTAACAGACGGAACCGACGGTCTTACAAGCCGTGAGGGTGTATATGCCGGCGGTGACGCCGTAACGGGTGCTGCAACGGTTATCCTTGCCATGGGAGCAGGTAAAGCAGCCGCCAAAGCCATTGACGAATACATCAAAGGCAAAAACAGCGCCGAATAAGCAATATTCTATATGATTGATTAAGGGCTCCGGCGCAGTTAAGGGCTCCGCCCTTAAAAACCCGCCAAAGGCTCCGCCTTTGGAATCCGCAAGCCTTTGAAAAGGCTTGACCGAAACTTTTAATTTGTGGAATATTAACTAACGCCGCGCGAATGTAGTTTCGGTTTGCAGTACGAGCGAACGGAGTGAGCGATAACGCGAATCGACAGTGCGGGCACCGCACCGCGAATTGCCTGTGCCGGCTCGGCGCCAAAAACTCCTCACCGCCGAATAATATGGCGGTGAGGAGTTTTTGATTGTCCTTATGGCTTTTATTTTCGTCCCGTCTTTAAAGGTGAACAGTATATCTTGAGCAGACGTAACGAAATCCGTGCCGGCTCGAAAAGACTAACTCTTTGTTTCTCTGCCGAGAAGATAATCAACCGAAACCTCCAATATATCGGCAAGAGCTACAAGTTCAATATCTGTTACATATCTTATCTGTCCTTCGAGCTTTGAAAGCCCGGATGCATTCATATCCACTCCTCTGACCTGAAGTTGCGCAAGCAGTTCTTTTTGTTTCATGTCTTTTTTCTTTCGTGCTTCTTCTACCCTGACTCCTATAAGATTTCTTGATCCGAGTGCTTGCTTTCGCAATCTCATGGATGACACCTCACTAAAAATTATGTTTTAATACTTTAAAATTATAAATTATTTTTTTTTTAATAACAATAGCAATTGTGTAAGAATATTAATGTTGAAATTTGTAAAAAAATAATTTTGCGAAAAATTTTGCATAAAAATAAATGTTGGTAATTGTTTAATATTGGGCTTAACAGGTTGTTTTTTTCTATTTTTTTAAAAAGAAATAAAACTATCAAAGAACATTTACATCGTATATTTATACATTGAAATTTATTTACGGACTTTATTGTTAAATCTGCTTTATAAACGAATATCTTTACGGCAATTACTTTTTTCTGTCACGAAGATAAGCCGCAAATTGTTTAAGGGTCGATGTGTCACCTTCAAATTCATTAAGGCTCGTTATTGCTTCTTCGGTAAGTTGGCGTGATATTTTTACACACTCATCAAGTCCCAAAAGCGAAACATAAGTGGACTTTTTGTTTTCTTCATCACTGCCCACGGGTTTTCCGAGTGTTTCGGTATCGGAGCTTGCGTCCAGAATATCATCTACAATTTGAAAGGCAAGGCCTATATTGTCCGCATATTTTTCTGCCGCTTTACATTGTCTTTCGTCTGCTCCCGCAGAAATACAACCTAAAAGGCAGGCAGCTTTTATGAGTGCGCCGGTTTTTTTCTCGTCCATAATTTTTAAAAGATTTAAGGATATTTCTTTATTTTCGCTTTCAAGGTCTATAATCTGACCGCCTATCATACCGTTTGCTCCGGAACATTCCGCAAGAAGTGCAGCGGCAGAAACGCACTTTTCAGCACCGTTACGCTCCATTGCATCAGCTCCGAGTATAACCGAAAATGCAAGTGTAAGCAAACCGTCCCCTGCAAGAAGCGCCGCAGCCTCCCCGTAAACCTTGTGATTTGTCGGCTTTCCGCGCCGCAGGTCGTCATTGTCCATACACGGTAAATCATCGTGTATAAGCGAATAGGTATGAACCATTTCTACTGCACAAGCAAACGGCATTACGGCGTTTATATTCCCTCCGCAGAGCAGCGCAAATTCTATTGCAAGAGTGGGGCGTATACGCTTGCCGCCCGCCATAAGGCTGTAATCCATTGAATTGATAACAGTATCGGTGTTTCCGTCTCCTTTTGGCAAATATGACCTTAGGGCTTTTTCTATTTCCTTTGTATAATCATTCATCTTGACCCTCCTTTTCCACATCAGAAATTGATTTAATTTTTTGCTCCGCATTGTTCAGAATCTCATAACACTCTGTCGAGAGCTTTGTCCCCTCCTCAAACAGTTTCATAGATTCTTCAAGCGAAAGTTCACCGTTTTCAAGAAGCTCCACTATTTCTTCAAGCCGTAAAATCGACTTTTCATAATCAATTTCCTTTTTCATTTTCAGTATTTCCTTTCTTAATTGTTTGATTCGGGACAACTAAAGATACCGAACATTTAAATACACCATCTGATACTTTAACATCAATATTATCTCCGATATTTACCGAATCAACCGATTTTATTATATCGTTTCCCTTTGAGGCTATCGAGTAACCTCTTGACAAAACTTTAAGCGGACTAAGTGCATCGAGTTTCGCATTTATATTTGCAAAATGCGCCCTCTTGACCGAAATCTGTGAAGAGTAAGATTGTATCATAGCTCGTGAAATTTTATCCAGATTTATACGCTTAAAATTTATAAACTCATAAGGTAAAGTCATTACCCTTGATTTGGCAAAGCGTTCAAGCCTTTCCCTTTCATAATCAAGGCGTTTACCGAAAAGATTGATAACCTTTTGTTTGTAATATTTCAAATTTGAAAGTATTAAATCCATCTCCGGTGAAACAAGCTCAGCACCTGCCGACGGCGTTGACGCACGGACATCGGAAACAAAATCACATATTGTAAAATCTGTTTCGTGACCTACTGCTGAAACTATCGGAATATCCGACTCATATATGGCACGGGCAAGCTCTTCGTCATTAAACGCCCATAAATCTTCAATGGAACCTCCGCCCCGTCCGATAATAATAACATCTGCACATTTTAATCGGTTAAATTTTTTTACGGCATCTGTAAGCTGCTCCGCCGAGTTTTCTCCCTGCACAAGTACAGGACAAAGGATAATATCTCCCATAGGGTATCGCCGTTTTAAAATTCTGCATATATCCTGAAATGCCGCACCCGTGGGCGAGGTTATAACGCCGATTTTTTTTGGCAGAATCGGGAGCTTTTTTTTGTGTGCTGTATCAAACAAGCCCTCTGCCGACAGTCTTTTTTTAAGCTGCTCAAAAGCGAGATTGAGCGCCCCTATCCCGTCAGGCTGCATATCTTCTATATATATTTGATATGCACCTGCCGCCTCGTACAGCGACACTCTTCCCCGTACAAGAACAACCATTCCGTTTTGGGGTTTAAATTTAAGATAACGTGCATTTCCTGCAAACATAACGGCTTTTATTGTACTTTTCTCGTCCTTTAAAGTAAGATATATATGACCCGAACGCTGATGATCCGTCAGGTTTGATATTTCTCCTTTTAAGTATACAAACCGCAGCTTGTCATTTGATTCCAGCAGGGACTTGACATAAAAATTTAATTGTGAAACAGTAAGTATTGATAAAGACATAATTCATTCCCACTCAAATTTTATTTGTTCGTCAAATTCATTCGGACAATTTAATCCCAAATGCAAACAGGCAGCTTTTGTTATACACCTACCCCTTGGTGTACGGTTAAGAAAACCGATTTGCATAAGATACGGCTCTATAACGTCCTCAATCGTTACCGCCTCTTCGCCGATAGCAGCCGCAAGTGTTTCAACCCCTACGGGACCGCCCCGATAAAACTTAACGATTGCCCAAAGCATACGGCGGTCGTTCGCGTCAAGTCCTAATTCGTCTATTTCAAGGCGGTCAAGAGCAATCCGTGCCGTTTTCAAGGTAATCTTACCGTCTGACATAACCTGAGCAAAGTCACGCACACGTTTTAAAAGTCTGTTTGCTATTCTTGGCGTTCCCCGCGAGCGTGACGCAATTTCAAGCGCGCCCTCGGATTCGATTTTTATTCCGAGTATTGACGCACTTCTTTTTATTATATCGGAAAGTTCTTCCGGAGTGTACATTTCAAGGCGCAGCGAAACTCCAAAACGGTCACGGAGTGGCGCTGTAAGCTGACCCGCACGGGTAGTTGCTCCCACAAGGGTAAAATGCGGAAGAGGCAAATGATAAGATGCCGCCATTTGTCCCTTTCCTGTTACAATATCTATTGCAAAATCCTCCATTGCAGGGTACAATGTTTCTTCAACAGCTCTGGATATGCGGTGTATCTCGTCAATAAACAATACGTCGCCCTCATTAAGGTTTGTAAGAATAGCTGCTATATCTCCCGGTTTTTCTATTGCGGGTCCCGATGTTACACGAAAATTAACTCCTAATTCATTCGCGATAATTCCCGACAAGGTTGTTTTTCCCAACCCCGGCGGACCGTACAAAAGTACATGGTCAAGGCTCTCGTGTCTTTGTTTGGCGGCTTCAATATATACCGCAAGGTTCTGTTTAGCTTTTTCCTGACCTATATAATCATTAAGCCTTTTTGGGCGCAGAGGATTATCGCTTTCGGTATCACCCATAATTTCGGTAGGAGATACTATTCTGTTTTCAAAATCAAAATCTTCCATTCCGATACCCTTTCAATATCATTTTTTCCCTATTGCCTTTAATGTTTCCCCTATAATATTTTCAACGGGCAAATTCGGGTCAATTCCTTTCATAAAAGGTGTAACCTCATCGGGGGTATATCCCAACACCGCAAGTGCGTCAATTGCCTGTGAAAAGTTGTTCGGCAATATTGAGGTAACCGAGGAAAAGTCAACACTGTCCGGCATTTTTTCGGTTATCCCTATTTTCTTGATTTTGTCCTTTAATTCAAGGATAATACGCTGTGCGAGTTTATTTCCCACGCCGTTTGCCTTTGTAAGGGTTTTACCGTCACCCAAAGAAACAGCAAGCGCAATTTGTTCGGGAGAAAGTTCGGACAGCAGTGCGGCGGCAAGTCTTGTTCCAACTCCGCTTATAGACACAAGCAGCTTGAAGCAGTTAAGTTCGTTTGTTGTTGCAAATCCGCAAAGCTCTATTGCATCGTCGCGTACAATCATATATGTATAAAGGAATGTTTTTTCTCCAACAGCGGGAACAGCACGAAGTGTATTCACGGTTGTAAGGCATTTGTAGCCTACACCTCCACACTCTATCACGACCATATTCGGTTCTTTATGTATAACTTTTCCGTTAAGACTGTATATCATATAAGTTTTTCGCTCCGTTATTATAATTTATTATTTGCTCACCGAGGACAAAGTACAATTATGTCCAAATACTACCATCTTCCTCTGTTCAGCAGTGAGCGCAGCCTTGTTCCCGAACATTGAGCGTGACAGATAGCCAAAGCAAGGGCGTCGGCGGTATCATCGGGTTTAGGCATTTTCTTTAATTTAAGCAATCTTTTTGTCATTTCCATAACCTGGGGTTTTTGTGCCTTACCATAACCGGTAACGGCAAGTTTTACCTGAAGCGGAGTATATTCGCTTATGGGAATATTGCTGTTTTGAGCCGCAAGCAGAATTACTCCTCTTGCCTCTGCAACCGAAATAGCGGTTTTTTGGTTATTTTGAAAATACAGTTTTTCTATGGACATTGCGTCCGGATTATTTTTAATAATTACAGACACAATCCCGTTGTATATTTGTTGAAGTCGGAGTGGAAACGCCGTTTCCGCATCGGTAATTATAGAGCCGTAATCCACAGCATAATAGCCTCCTCCGTTAAACTCTATAACACCGTAACCTACAATTGCGTATCCGGGGTCTATTCCCAAAATTTTCATATATTTATTTCCTCACAATTAATACTGTCCGTCTAAAGTGAAAGTTAAGGGCTCTGCCCTTAAAACCTGCCAAAGGCTCCGCCTTTGGAATCCGCAAGCCTTTGAAAAGGCTTGAGCGAAACTTTTAATTATGGCTAAAAAAACTTACGCCGCGCGATTGTACTTATTGTTTGCAGTACGAGCGAACGGAGTGAGCGACAACGCGAATTGCCCGCGCCGGCTCGGCGCGTTTTCGCCCGCCTTTTTCAAAAGGCGGCAGGGTCAAGGGACGGAGTCCCTTGTCGCAGTCCGCAGACTGCGAAACTCTTATTACTTCCAAAAAGCAGGAGGGGCGAAAAACAGTCCGGT
>CANQBK010000056.1 GCA_947589485.1 uncultured Clostridia bacterium
ATCCGCAAGCCTTTGAAAAGGCTTGACCGAAACTTTTGACTATGGGTACATAAATTTATTGCGCGCGAATGTAGTTTTGACTTGCAGTAAGAGCGAACGGAGTGAGCGACATCGCGAATCGCCTGCGCCGGCTCGGCGCCGCCAAAGGCTCTGCCTTTGGAATCCGCAAGCCTTTGAAAAGGCTTGACCGAAACTTTTGACTATGGGTACATAAATTTATTGCGCGCGAATGTAGTTTCGGTTTGCAGTACGAGTGAGCGGAGCGAACGACAACGCGAATTGAGAGCGCAGGCACTGCGCCGCCAAAGGCTCCGCCTTTGGAAACCGCAAGCCTTTGAAAAGGCTTGACCGAAACTTTTGACTATGGGTACATAAATTTATTGCGCGCGAATGTACTTATCGCTTTCAGTACGAGTGAGCGGAGCGAACGACAGCGCGAATTGAGAGCGCAGGCACTGCGCCGCCAAAGGCTCCGCCTTTGGAAACCGCAAGCCTTTGAAAAGGCTTGACCGAAACTTTTGACTATGGGTACATAAATTTATTGCGCGCGAATGTAGTTTTTGTTTTCAGTACGAGTGAGCGGAGCGAACGACAGCGCGAATCGCCTGCGCGGGCTCCGCGCCGCGAATTGACAGTGCAGGCACTGCGCCGCGAATCGCCTGCGCCGGCTCGGCGCCGAAACTTTTAATTATGGGTATATAAACTTATTGCGCGCGAATACACTTATTGCTTAATATTGAAATTTACTATAAAAATTCCTGAACTTACAAGCAATAGGGAAATTATGTTTTCAAGCGTAAATATATTCTCGTGCAGAAAAATTCCCGACCACATTGTGCCAAAAACAGGAATAAGAAGATTAAATACGGCAATACGGCTTACATCATTGTATGAAAGCAGCATAGTCCAAAGCATAAAGGCGATTCCTGCCATTGCGGCAAGATATAATAATATAAGTACACAGCTCGTATCATAAAAATAAAGATTGCCCCCAAACAAAAGCCCCGTTAAAATAAGTCCGACTCCTCCGATAAGAAGCTGGTATCCCGAAACTTTGACCGGACTTCTGTTATTTGATATTTTTTTGCTTATTACATTTCCGGCGGCTCCCGAAAGATTTGACAATATTACAAGCCCATCTCCCATAAAGGTAAAGCCGAAAAGCCCATCTCCGTTTATATTCATAATAATAATTCCGACAACACCCAAAATACAGCCGATTACTTTTTTGAATGTCAAACTGTCATTTTTAAAGAATACAGCCGATAATATAACAGAACCAAATGCGGCAACAGATGTGAGTAATGATGACTTTGTTCCGGTTATGTTTGCAATCCCTATATACAGCAATAGATATTGAAGAAATGTCTGAAACAGACTTAACAGGGCAATAGGTGCAAAATCTTTCTTTTGAGGTTTGAGCTTTTTCCTGTCCTTTGTCAGCAATCCTATAAAAAGCACCGTTATGCCCGACAATGCAAAACGTTCGCCCGCAAAAAGAATTTTTGACGCTATATCGTCTGCACCTATCTTGAACATTTCATATCCTATTTTTATTCCGGGAAAGGCGGTACCCCACAGGATTGTGCAAAATACCGCAATTACCGCAACAAAAAAAGTATTTGTCATTAATTTTTTTTGTTTAGCCAAAATACAATTCACTTTTCCTTATAAAAAATAATTTAACTTTTTACAAAATCTCCGTTTTTGTTGCGATAAAGTATCGTACCGACAGGACTGTCAAGAAAATCAATAATGCCAATGTCGTAATTGCATAATGTGTTTAAGCTGTAAATTCCCATATTATCAACATTGTTCATATATTCTTCGGTTTCATCGCCGGCCATAAATCGCCATCCGCTGTCGTATTCGTTTTCCGGCTTTTCACGGTACATAAAACGGATTTGTTTGTTTTCGACCATTATTTTATCGGTCGCAAAACAACCGTCCGGTCCCGTCCATTCTAAAATATTTCCGATACTGCTCTTAGGAATCGCCCAGTCCTTTTCTTTCATATCTTCACAAACATTCGGTCTTTTTATGTCAATGGCGCCTCTGTAACTTAATCCGAATGTTTCGGAAAGACGGTCAAATAAGTCCATATAGCTGTTGTTTATTTTGTAGAGCATTTCCTCTTCATAAATGGGTATAAACTGATAAAAAGAAACCGTGTCACCGTTAGGAAGTAAACATTTTTTCGCTTGTTCGTCAACAAAAATTAAATCGGCTATGATTGCGCCGTTTAATTTTGTGTTAGGTGCAAAGGGAAGCCCGTTTGAAATGGTATGCCCGGGTGCCAGCCATGTTTCGTCAAACTGAATCATAGCGCCGAAAGCTTGCAGACAGCGTGCTACCCACGAATAGTTTATATCTATGCTGTCAATATCCCAGTCAGGTGGAAGATACGCCACCAGTTCTATTCTTCCGCAGTCGGAACCGTCAAAATCTTCGGGTATATCGGGGTTGTATGCGCCAAGCCCTACCGTGATAACGGTAATGTAATTTTTTTGTTTGTCGGGTTCTATATATATAACATTTATGGGATTGTCATCTTCGTCTGCAAATTCTGCAAGTTTTGAGATTTTACCGAAATATTTGCTTATATGTTTAAGTACGGCTTTTAGTTCGTCAGGCTCATATATCGCAAGCTCGTCAACAGCGGAATCGCTGCCGAAACATTCATTCCAAGTTTCCTCATCAAGTTCCTTTACTTTTTTTGAAGCAAGCTCAAACATATTTTCGTCATCTTTGTCAAGAGCGATATAACATTTAAGCACCCATACGTCAACAAAGTTTTCGTCAATTTCAATACATTTGTCGGTTTCTTTTAATGCCGATAAATATTTGTGCAGACCGTAATAGCAGTTTGCAAGACTGAAATGGTACATAAGGTCATCGTCGTCCACATCATCGGAAACTGAAAGTAAAATCTTAAGAGCCTTACTGTTGTTTTCAATACAACTGTAAGCATAAGACAGCATCATACTTATTTGCGGAGATATTTCGTCCTCATCAAGAGATTCAATTAGTTCAATTACGGATTCATATTTTTTATTAAACAACAGCTCGTCTATTTCATTAAAAATTTCGTCATTCATTATTTTTGCCTCCCTTGTTACTTACTGCCGTGAAATTCTGCCGTTTGCCGTAAATTAAAGGTATACGGTTTGTTAGTAAATGAAAATAATTTTTAATTTTTTTGTGTGTCTGCCCTAAAGACAGCACCGTTCCTACATATATACTCTCGGAAATTATTATAGCATTTGTTATTGTACGGTGTCAATTTATTATAAATGTCGTTTTTTGAAGCCGTAATATTTTATTATCGGTTCAAGTTATAAAATATTACCGAGCTTAATATTTATTTATAACACATTAATCATACAAAACGAAAGGAAGTTACCTATGACGGAAAAATATGACAGTTTTGATACGGCTGTCGGAATTTTATGTGATGAGCTTGCAGAAATAGTAAATAAAATTCCTGACAGCAAAAAATCATCAATTCAAGAAATACGTTTAAGAGCGCAAAAGCCACTGACGTTCTCTTATGGGAACGATACCCTGTTTACGGACGGAAACGGTAAGATTTTGTATTCCTTTAGTGATAAGGTCTATACGGTATCTCAACGGAGCATATATGATACCTTTAGACGGGTTTGCAGTTATTCGGTTTACAGTCATCAAAATGAAATAAAAAACGGATTTATAACGGTAAGGGGCGGTCATAGAGTAGGAATATGCGGAACGGCGGCTTTAACGGACGGAAAAATTTCCGCAGTAAGCGACATATCTTCGCTGAATATCAGGATTGCCCGTCAGATATTCGGAGCCGCACAGGAAATTGTTGAACGTTTGTGTCCTATTGACGGGGGAATATTGATTGCGGGTATGCCGTCAAGCGGAAAAACAACATTGCTCCGTGACCTTGCGTACAGGTTGTCGCTCGGCATAGGCTGTAAAATACAAAAAACCGTTGTTATTGATGAAAGGGGGGAGCTGTCGGGAACACACAACGGTATATCGTTCAGCGATATGGGACTTTGCGATGTACTTAACGGTTATCCGAAAGGGGAGGGGATTATGCAGGCGATAAGGTCGTTATCGCCGCAGATAATAATTTGCGATGAACTTGGAACGGACGAGGATTGCAGAAGTGTTTCTATGGGATTTAATGCGGGTGCATATATAGTTGCGACAATTCACGCACCGAGTTTTGACGAACTTATGAAAAGAAGTCAGGCAAAAAAATTGATTGCCACAGGTGCATTTAAAAACGTGATTATGTTGGAATCATCGGACAAACCGTGTAAAATTTCGAGCTTTAAAAGGATTTGATGAGGTGAAAAAATGCTTTTATTAAAGTTTTTTGGCGGATTATTGATTGTAATAAGCGGAACGCTTTGCGGAGTATATGCTTCGCATAAATTAGGCAACAAAGTAAAATTTATGGAGCAATACTTAATGTTTCTTACCCACGCACGCACGACCGTATCCTATACGGCTGTTCCCGCAGAAGAGCTTTTAAGAGAGTCAAATGCACAGCCGCTCTTAAAGCCCCTTTTAACTGATGTGGCGGACAAGCTGGGGAACGGCAGTTCATTTGATAACGCATGGCGCAGTTCGTTTGAATCTAAAGAAGCCGACGTGCTTTTGAACAAAGAGGACAGGGAGCTTGTATGCGGCTTTGGAGATGCTTTCGGAACGAGTGATATAAACGGCGAAATAGAAAAAATAGGGTTAAATTTTGAACTTGTCAAGAGCAGGCTTGAACAAATGAGAAACGAGCTTGGCTCCAAGCGTCGCATTTATCGAATATTGGGAATGTTTGCAGGTGTTGTGGTGACCGTACTTATTTGTTGAATATTAATATTTCGGATTTTATCTAAGGAGAAAGAAATGAATGTTGATCTTGTTTTTAAAATCGCGGCGATAGGAATAATAGTGGCTGTTTTAAGCCTTGTTCTGTCACGATCGGGACGTGAGGAGCAGGCAATGATGACAACTCTTGCGGGTCTTATTGTGGTACTGCTTATTCTTGTTCAGCAAATTGCAAATCTTTTCACCACAATAGAATCCCTGTTTGGATTTTAATGAGCGGAACGGATATTTTCTCGATACTCGGAATTGCGGTAACAGCCGCCGTAAGTGCTGTCGCACTGAAAAAATATTCTCCCGAAACATCGGTTGTAATCGCAATTGCCGCGGGTCTTATAATACTTGTGTGGGTTATGTCCGAGATAACGCCGATAATAAATGAAATAAATAATTGTATCGGTTCGGCAGGTATAGACAGCGGATATTTGCCCGTATTGTTAAAATCCGTCGGTATATGTTTTGTCTGCCAGTTTGCGTCCGATTCCTGCAAAGATGCGGGGCAGACTGCGCTTGCGTCAAGAGTGGAGCTTGCCTCCGGAATAACGATAGTTTTACTTGCTTTGCCGCTTATAGAAAATATTTTGAGTACGGCAATAGGACTGATTTCCGATTAATTAAGAAGTGATGAATATTAAAAAAATTATTGTTTGTGTAATAATACTTATTTCCGTTTCCTGCATATTTGTTTTAAACGTCAGTGCCGCCGAGAAAGACGAGTCGGGTCTTTCCTTTGAGGAAATATATAACGACCAGTTTACAGCCTCCGGAGCGTCTGAGCTGTTTGATAGTCTGCCTCAAAATACCCGTGAAAGTCTTGAAAGGATTGGCGTGACCTCCGCAAATTATGATTCGATTTCAGGTATCGGTTTTGGAGAAGTTATAAACGAAATAAGCGCAATGTTTGGAGCAAACAGCAAAACGCCTATTTGCGGAACGGTTACCTGCATAGGAATAATGCTGCTTTGTTCAATGATAGAGGGTTTTCGCACCACCCTTGCACAGAACCGTCTTTCCGCTGTTACGACATCGGTCGGCGTTATGTGTGTATGTACAGCGATTACTGTTCCGTTGTGCGGGACGGTTTCACGCATAGTTGAAATTCTGAACGGAACGTCGGGTTTTATGCTGTTGTATATTCCGATACTTTCGGGTCTTATGGTTTCATCGGGAAAGGAAATCACGGGTTCTTCGTTCTATACGGTTATGATGGTTTCGGCGGAGGTAATATCCTGTACCGCATCAAAGCTCGTTTCGCCTATTGTCAATTCGTTCCTTGCGCTTACCGTAACGTCGTCGCTGTCGCCCAGAATGAATCTTTCCTCTTTGTGCGAATCAATATACAAAATTGCCAAGTGGATACTTACGTTTGCAATGTCGATTTTTGTTACGGTGGTTTCACTTCAGGCGGTCGTAACGTCGTCAATGGATAATGTAAGCCGCAGAGCGTTAAGATTTGCGGTAAGCTCTTTTGTTCCCGTTGTGGGCGGTGTACTCGGTGAAGCGCTGACAGTGTTCAGCGGCAGTCTTGAACTTTTGAAAACGGGCGCAGGTGTGTTTGTTATAATAGCCTCCGCTGTTATTTTTTTACCTGTAATTATTGAATGTGTTATATGGCAGTTTTCTTTGTTTTTGCTTTCGTCCTCGTCGGAAATACTCGGTCTTGTGCAAATGACACGTTTGTTCCGTGCAATATCAAAGGCAGCGGCAATGATGCTTGCCTTGCTTCTTTGTGTTCTCACCGTTCTGATAATTTCCACAGTCATAATTCTTTTGGTCGGAAACGGTTAACAAAAATATATAAAATCAAAGAGGTGAAAAATATGAGTGCGGAAAAATGGGCGGCGGCTGTTGCAATTTGTTCCGCCGTGTGTTGTATTGTCGAATTGCTTGTTACAAATACAAGGCTTGAAAGAACGGTACGTTTTGTTTTGGGTGCATTTATACTTTGTGTTCTGATTATGCCGCTGAAAGGTTTCACGGGGGATTTTTCGGGTATATTATCGGAAATTCCCGATAGTCCTGAATTTTCAGAGGATATTTCAAGGCAAAGAGAAGAACTGCTTCGTAAGGAGATTAGAGTTCTGGTTGAAAAAACTCTCAAAGAAAGCGGCACAGAGCCTTACGCTGTGAAAATTGATATGGATATTGATGACAGCTCGTGCATATCTATAATAACAGCAGAGGTTACACTTAAACGCAGCGACGCATATAAAGCCCGATATGTTCGCAGTGTACTTAACGACAAGCTATCTATAAAAGCCAAAACGGTTATTGAATGAAAGGAAAAGAGATTAAATATGGCAGACAATACTAAAACCGAAAAAGGAAAATCCGATGGGGGAGTTTCTCCGTTTGCGGAATTTATGAAAAAGGACGGGTTTATAAAATTGACGGTCGCCGCAGGTATAGTCGGGATTGTGCTTATATTTATATCATCTTCCGTAAACCTTGGAGGCAATAATAATGCCTCTGAGGTATCCGAGCAGCCGTTGCAGCTTGAAAGCGATATTTCCGTAAGCCGATACAAGGAGGAGCTTTGTGAGGAACTCGGAAATATGCTGGCAAGCATTGAGGGCGTTGGGCGCACAAAAATTATGCTTACCCTTGACAGCACTGTTCGCAATATATATGCAACCGACAACGATTACCAGCAAAAGGAAACATCTGCCAAAGGAAATTCTAACGAAAATGCCGACAAACAAAGCAACGAAAAAAAAACCTGTATCGTTGTGCGTCAAAAGGACGGTTCGGAAAAGGCACTTACGGTTGGGCAGACAATGCCGTCCGTTAAAGGTGTTTTGGTCGTTTGTGACGGCGGCGACGACAAAGATGTGTGCGGCAGAGTAATATCCGCTGTCAGCGCAGCTCTTAATATTTCAGATTCACATATTTGTGTTACAAAAATGAATTCTTGACGGGAGGAAGTTATTATGACATTTGGCAAAAGACAAGTTGTTATTGCGGCAATGGTGGTGGCTCTTGGAGCGGCGGTTTATCTTAATTGGCAGTTTTCGGGAAACAATCCTGTTGAGGTTACGGATTCGTCCTCGGTTTCGTCAACAAAACAGCTTGGTCAAACTACTTATGTGAATACGGAAATATCCGACGAGGAAGTATCGGTTTCATCGGACAAGTCATCAAATTCTTCTCAAAGCTCAAAAACCGAAAACTCATCCGATAAAACGGCGGCAAGCTCCGAGGTAAGTTCATCGCTTACAAAGGAACAGTCGGATTTCTTTGCAGGCGAAAGGGAAAAATGTGATAAAAACCGTGAAAAGTCGGTAGAATCCCTTTCGGAGATAATCGAGTCGGCTTCAAGCTCCGAAAGCGCAAAGCAAGAGGCGGTAAAATCCGCCGAAAAGCTGGCACAAACAATAAAAGCGGAGGGCGACATTGAAACCGAGATTAAATCAAAGGGTTTTGAGGAATGTATAGTGTCAATCAACAACAATGCGTGTACCGTAATTGTGAATAAAGGAATGTTGACGGACGCAACCGCAATAACCGTTAAGGATATAGTAAACAGGCAGGGGAATATAGAATTTGACAAAATTACAATAACAGAGGTTTAAACATTTGCTTTTATCGACCGCAAATGTATAAGACCGTATTTTATAGGAACACCGTTGATATTTCGACGGTGTTAAACCTTTTTCGGCGCTTATGTGAATTTTAAAGCTCACTGCATAAAATTACAAAAAACCCCTTGAAATACAGAAAAATAAAATGTATGATTGTTATTGAAAAAAATATACGGAGGTTTTAATTTGTTAAGGAAAAAAATATTTGCGGCGATTTTGAGTACGGCAATTGTGTTTTCGGCGGCGGCGATTTCAACGTCGGGGTTTGTTACGGCAGACGCGATCACATTTTCCCAAGTGAATGATTCGTCGGTTTTTGTAAAACAGCAGGAATCAGATACCTGTACTCTTGCTTCCAACGTTATGCTTCTTCGCAGGACAGCAATGATGAGAGGCGATTCCGACTGGTCATCTATAACCGAAAGAGCCTGCCGTTCCACGCTTTGGGTTGAGGACGTTGGAATGTATCACGATTACAGCTATAAAGGCATATCGGTTTCGTACCGATACATTTCGGGTTCGTCACGTTCGGAGCTTATCAACGCATTGAAAGAACACCCCGAAGGAATCGTTGCATACGATTATGATTACCCACACGCTATATTGCTGACTGATTATACGAACGGGGTGTTTTATTGCGCCGACCCTGCAAGGAACGTGCCGTCCGGCAGAATGAATGTTTCAAATGCTCTTATACGAATTGATAATGTTGACACATACTGGTATGTGACAAGTCCGAAAGTTTCGTTTTCCGATTCAGAGCCGGGAGGAACAGGCACCGATGTAAACGAAAAATGGAGGATAACATCAGATAATGGTGTTAATATGCGTTCAGGTGCCGGAACATCGTATGGCGTTGTTGGAGGTGTTCCCTATAATGCAGTTGTTACGGTTAAGAAAAAGACAACGGCGGACGGATATACATGGGGATATATAACCTATAATTCCGTAAGCGGTTGGATTGCACTTGATTATGCTGAAAAAGTTACGAATAACCTTACTAACAATTCTACAATAAGCGCAAAGTCTGTCACACTCGGTAAATCCCTGACGATAACGGGAAAGGGAAGCGGCGGAACAGGAACGTATACATATTCGGCATATTATAAGAGAAAGACAGCTACCGTATGGTTAAAAATACGGGATTACAGTACAAACCCAACGATAACAATGAAGCCTGCGGCGGCAACGGATTATGATATTCGTGTAAAGGTGAAAGATTCATCCGGCTCTGTTGTAAACAAGGACTTTACGATTAGCTGTTACAAAAACTAAACTTTAGCTACGCGGCGCGGTGCGGTGCCCGCACTGTCGATTCGCGTTGTCGCTCACTCCGTTCGCTCGTACTGCAAACCAAAACTACATTCGCGCGACATTAATTTATTTTATCCATAATCAAAAGTTTCGGTGCGGTGCCCGCACTGTCGATTCGCGTTGTCGCTCGCTCCGCTCGCTCGTACTGCAATTGATAAGTGCGTTCGCGCGCAATAAGTTTATGTATCCATAGTCAAAAGTTTCGGTCAAGCCTTTTCAAAGGCTTGCGGATTCCAAAGGCGGAGCCTTTGGCGGCGCCGAGCCGGCGCGGGCGGTTCGCGTTGTCGCTCACTCCGTTCGCTCGTACTGAAAGCGATAAGTACGTTCGCGCGCAATGAGTTTATGTATCCATAGTCAAAGGTTTCGGTGCAGAGCCCTTAAACCTCATTTTCAAAAATAAAATAAAACAGAAAGTGCAGAGGGAAAACTCTCTGCACTTTCTGTTTAAAAAATAAAAAGAAAAAAGGAAAAAGGAAAGAAAAGAAATAATCGTAATTAAATATATCTAAAAAATAATACGAAATCGTCAATAATTTTCGGCCTTTATACGGAAATAACCTTGAGGATGCTTACATACGGGACATACATCGGGAGCTTTTTTTCCTACAACGATATGACCGCAGTTAGAACATTGCCAAATAACTACATCATCTTTTATAAAGACCTCATTTTTTTCTACGCTCTCAAGAAGTGCAAGATAACGCTGCTCGTGCTCTTTCTCGATTTCACCTACCGCGGCAAAAAGTTCCGCAATTTCGTCAAAACCTTCTTCTTTGGCTTCTTCCGAAAATTTCAGATACATATCTGTCCATTCATAATTTTCACCGTCAGCGGCTGCTTTTAGATTTTCTGCCGTTGTGCCGATTCCGTCAAGAAGTTTAAACCAAATCTTAGCGTGTTCCTTTTCGTTGTCCGCAGTTTCGAGAAAAAGACTTGCAATCTGATTATAGCCTTCCTTTTTTGCTTGTGAAGCAAAGTAAGTGTACTTATTCCTCGCCTGTGACTCGCCGGCAAAAGCCGCCATAAGATTAGATTCGGTTTTTGAGCCTTTAAGCTGCATTTCGTATCTCCTCCTTTTTTTGAACTGATTATATAATATACTAAAATAACTTATTTGTCAAGCGTTTTTTATTAAAAATTTATATATAATTTAAAAAATAATTTGTTTTTGCAAAAAAGACATTAAGAGGGAGTACGTCACAACAGAACATATTATTTGACTTTAAAGTAAAAAAGTTATATTATATAATTAAATAAACAATTAAATATCGGAGGAAAAAATGAAAGTCGGAATTTCCACCGGATGCCTTTATCCTATGCTTACGGAGGAATGTATAGATGTGCTTGCAAAGCTCGGATTCACTTCATTTGAAATCTTTTTCAATACGTTTTCGGAGCTTAAAGACGAATACCTCGATATGCTTAAATATATTCTTGAAAAGTATAACGCAAGGGTAAAGTCAATACATCCGTTTACTTCTTCTTATGAATCTTTTTTGCTTTTTTCCGATTATGAGCGGCGCTTTATGGACGGAATAAAGATATATGAAATGTATTTTCGCACGGCGCGCAAAATAGGCGCCGAAAAGGTTATTTTACACGGGTCAAAGTCCGTTTTTAAGGCGACCGTGTCTTGTAAGGAATATTTTCGTCGGTTTGACATTTTACAGCATTATGCGTCGGATTACGGTGTTATACTGTTACAGGAAAACGTCAATAATTACATAAGCAATAGTGTTGACTTTGTTAATATGATGAAATGTGAGATTCCCGAAAGCGCGGCATTTGTATGCGATATAAAACAGTGCCGTCTTGGCGGAATAGAACCTACGGATATGATAAATGCAATGGGTAAAAGTCTAAAGCATATTCATATAAATGATTTTTCGGACGAAAACAAATGCGTACTTCCGGGCAGAGGAATACTTGATTTCAAAAAGATTTTTTCATCAGTAAATAAAACGGGTTTTGACGGTGATGTTATAATAGAGGTATACAGGCACAGCTTTGACAAAATGCAGGAACTGAAAGATGCACACAGCTTTCTGACCGCTGTTTGCGGAGAACGAAAAATGGAGGAAAATATATGAAATGTCCTTATTGTGGCTGCGAGGAAAGCAAGGTTGTTGATTCACGCCCGACCGACGAGGGCGAACGCATACGGCGCAGACGGGAATGTTTTAACTGCTCAAAACGCTTTACTACATACGAAATAATCGAAACAACTCCGGTTATGATAGTGAAACGTGACAATTCCCGTGAGTCATATAACCGTGACAAGCTGACAAACGGAATTTTGCGGGCTTGCGAAAAACGTCCCATATCCCGTGATGAAATTGATTCCGTGGTAGATAAAGTCGAAGCCAAAATTCAAAGCTCAATGGAAAGAGAAGTTTCTTCAAAGGTTGTCGGTGAATACGCAATGGAATATCTTAAAGATATTGATGAGGTTGCGTATGTCCGCTTTGTATCGGTTTACAGACAATTTAAGGATATACATTCCTTTTTAGAGGAGCTTAACAGGCTTGTTTCCGAAAAATAATATACCGAGGGGGTTTTCCTGTGATTATTGACACACACGTTCACACGGGCAATATGTTGAATTTTGTAATGACCGAGCGGGATGTATTGTATTCTATGGATCGTTACGGTATAGATTACAGTATTGTATCAAGTATAAATGCCGCAGAGTTTGATCACGATTTGAAACCCGTTCCCAAAAAATACCAGTATTCCCAAACGGAATGTCTGAATTATGTTGTTGATTTTGCAAAAAAATATCCGAAAAGGATAGGTGCCGCAGTATGGGTCAAGCCGCACGGCGAAAAAGCGGATTTTGAACTGTACAACGCAGTTGAAAAGAACAGAAAATATATTAAGGCGGTAAAGTTCCACCCGTATCATTCAAACGAACCTTTTGATTCCGACAAGGTCGAACCGTTTATTGAGCTTGCGGAGCATTACGGACTGCCTGTTACGGTTCATACGGGAGGTTCAGATGCCGCGTCTTGTATTCGTGTTTATAATATGGCAAAGCGTCACCCGCACACAAATTTTGTTATGGTACACATGGGTCTTGGAACCGACAATAAGGAGGCTATTCAGCTTGTTTCCAAACTGCCTAATCTTTACGGTGACACAACATGGGTCCCGATACAAAGTACGCTTTTGCTTATAAAAGAAGCGGGCGCGGAAAAAATCGTTTTTGGCAGTGACAATCCCATTGACGGCAAAGACACTTATTGGTGCAACAGACAGGGTGACCGCTCTCTTTATCAAGAATATTTCAACGAGTTTAAGAGTATGGTAACTGAAAAAGATTACGAATTGATAATGCACGGAAACGCCGAAAGGCTGTTTAATATAAATTTATCGTAAAATTAATTTACATCGAAAGAGAATCTGCGGATTTATGCCGCAGTTTCTTTATTATACTTGATTTTTTATATTTACGGATATAGAATATATTAATGTATATCCGAAAGTGCAAAGCAAAAAATAGCGCCGGAATAAATTTTGCTTAGTTCAAAGCATAGGTCAAAACTTTTCAATTGCTTGCGGTATAATAACGTGGGCGGGATTTCCTAAATTTGTCTGTATGGAATATAAAAATGAACAGGAGCTGTTATTTTATGGCAAAAAATTTGCTGTCTGTAATGAATGAGCGTGCGTCGGGATTTTCAAAAGGACAAAGACTTATTGCACGTTTTATTTCCGAGCATTATGACAAAGCCGCTTTTATGACCGCATCAAAGCTCGGAGCGACGGTGGGTGTTAGCGAATCGACCGTTGTTCGCTTTGCAACCGAACTGGGTTATGACGGTTATCCGAAAATGCAGAAAGCAATGCAGGAGATGATTAGAGATAAGTTGACCTCCGTTCAAAGAATTGACGTAACAAAAAGCCGAATTTTGGACGGAAGTGTGCTTGAAACGGTTTTGAACAGCGACATAGAAAAAATTCGTCGTACAATAGAGGAAACCTCAAAGGAAAATTTTAAAGATGCAGTTAACGCTATTTCGTGTGCAAAATGTATATATATTTTTGCGGTGAGAAGCTCGGCGGCTCTTGCGTCGTTTTTGGGATATTATTATTCGCTTATATTTGAAAATGTTAAAATAATAAGCAATTACGGGGAAACGGAAATTTACGAGAAACTTTTCAGAATTTCCTCCGATGACGTCATTATCGGAATAAGTTTTCCGAGATATTCAAACGCCGCAATTAAGGCAATGACGTTTGCACGCAGGCGTGGGGCAAAGGTAATTGCGCTGACCGACAGTATGACAAGTCCGCTTGTGGAAATGTCCGATTATGTACTTATTGCAAAGAGCGATATGGCGTCTGTTGTCGATTCTCTTGTTGCTCCGTTAAGTATGATAAACGCACTTATTGTAGCAACTGTAATAAACCGTGACAATGACGTAAAAAACACCTTTGCAACGCTTGAAAATATTTGGAAAGAATATGACGTATATCAAAACGACAAGGAGGACTCAACCGATTGAACCGAAAAAAAGTTGCCGTAATCGGAGGCGGTGCATCGGGAATGATGGCTGCGATTTATGCCTCAAACGGCGGTGCCGACGTAACCGTATTTGAAAAAAACAAAAAGATAGGCAGAAAAATTTACATTACAGGTAAAGGTCGATGCAATGTTACAAACAACTGCAATATTGAAACGGTTATTGCAAATACGCCTACAAACGGCAGATTTCTTTACAGTGCATTAAATGTATTTTCCCCTGCGGATACGATTGAATTTTTTGAATCGCACGGTCTGCCGTTGAAAACCGAAAGAGGAAACCGTGTATTTCCCGTTTCCGACAGAGCCGCAGATGTTGTTGACACTCTTTTAAGAACCGCAAAAAAATCGGGCTGCAATATAGTAAACAAAACAGTGACCGACATAATAACGGATAACGGAACTGTATGCGGTGTTTCGGTTTTGGGAGAAAGGCATTTATTTGACAGTGTTATAATAGCTACCGGTGGAAAATCGTATCCGCTTACGGGTTCGACAGGAGATGGGTACAAGTTTGCGAAAAAGCTCGGTCATACTGTTATAGAGCCTAAAGCGTCGCTTGTTCCTATTGAAACTGTTGAAAGTATAGACCCTTGTATGGACAGGCTTTTATTAAAGAACATTTCTTTTTCTGTTACAGACACTTATAATGACGGCAAGGAGATATATACCGATTTTGGAGAAATGCAGTTTATGCGCTATGGATTGTCGGGAGCTGTTGTTTTGAGTGCAAGTTCGCATATAGGTAAAATCACCGAGGGAAGATATAAGCTGACGGTTGATTTAAAGCCGGCATTAAGCGAACGGCAATTAGATGCGCGTCTTTTGAGGGAATTTTCAGCGAACAATAAAAAAAGCTGTGAGTATATTTTCCGTTTTTTGGTTCCTAACCAAATGACCGGTATGCTTTTAAGTATGTCGAAAGTGCCGCCTGACAAATGTTGTAGTGAAATTACAAAAGCCGAAAGGAACGCAATTGTACATATCTTAAAGAATTTGACATTTACCGCCAAAAAATTTCGTCCGATAGAAGAGGCGATAGTAACTTCCGGTGGAGTTAGCGTAAAGGAAATAAATCCAAAGACTATGGAATCAAAGCTTGTAAAGGGTTTATACTTTGCCGGAGAGGTTATTGATGTTGATTGCTACACGGGTGGCTTTAACTTACAGTCGGCGTTTTCCACCGGCGTACTTGCGGGGTGCAGTGCCTGAGCCCTCGATTCGCGGTGCGGTGCCCGCACTGTCAATTCGCGGCGCCGAGCCGGCGCGGGCAATTCGCGTTGTCGTTCGCTCCGCTCACTCGTACTGCAAACAAAAAGTATATTCACGCGGCATTAGTTATTTTAGCCATAGTTAAAAGTTTCGGTCAAGCCTTTTCAAAGGCTTGCGGATTCCAAAGGCGGAGCCTTTGGCGGGTTTTAAGGGCGGAGCC
>CANQBK010000057.1 GCA_947589485.1 uncultured Clostridia bacterium
GCCTTTGGAATCCGCAAGCCTTTGAAAAGGCTTGACCGAAACTTTTAATTATGGGTACATAAACTTATTGCGCGCGAACGTACCTATTGTTTGCAGTACGAGCGAACGGAGTGAGCGACAACGCGAATTGACAGCGCAGGCACTGCGCCGAAACTTTTAATTATAGCTAAAATAACTTACACCGTGCGAATATATTTATCGTTTGCAGAATGTTTCACATGAAACATTTTGCATACAAAAAACCTATACTTCAAAAATTGAAGCATAGGTTTTTTGAACTATAACATTTGTATAAGAAGTTGTGTTATGCCGTTAAATTTTCGTTGTCTGATGTTTTTGTCTTTGGAATACGAACGGTATACTCTATAAAATTTTCATCTTCGGATTGGGTGGATATTGCTTTTATTCCGGACATTCTCATCGTATTTATTGCACGCTTTATGGTATTTTCAAATATTCGTATATCCTTTATAATTATTGTTCGTTTTTGACCTTGGCATTTTTTTATTTTTTTCCGATTTACGAACGCTTCTATATACTTTTCGCACTGTGCAACATTCATATTTCTTTCTATTACTTCGCTAAGCAAAATTCTACGTTCGGTAACATCATTAACTTTCAAAAGGGCTCTTGCATGACGCTCGGTTAAATGAGCTTTTAATATAAGCTCTCTTTCGTCATTTGTCAGCTTTAAAACTCTTAGCTTGTTTGCAATTGTCGATTGCTTTTTTCCAAGCTGATTTGCCGCCTCCTGCTGTGTCAACTCGCAATAACTCATCAGCTTGCTTATACCCTCTGCCTCCTCAAAAAAATTAAGGTCGGTTCTTTGCAGATTTTCCGTCATAGAATAAACTGTTGCTTGTTTGTCGGTACAGGAAATGACAATACACGGAACTCTTGACCTACCGCACATTGCCGCCGCTCTGAGTCTGCGCTCTCCGGCAATCAACTCATATTCGACCATACTTATTTTCCTTACCGTAAGAGGCTGTAAAATTCCGTTTTGACGGATACTTGCCGCAAGCTCTTTAAGATGCTCATTGCTGAAGTTTTGACGTGCCTGTGTTCTGCATGGACGAATCTGTGCCAAAGGTATGTCTGTTATTCTTCGTTCTTTACCAATAGTCAAAAACATATTCTGCCGCCCCTTTCTGTGATAATATAATATCACCCGGGCAATAAAATAATTGTCAAAAATTGGTATTTTATTATTTATTTTTATAAAGGATTCTTATTTATTTTGACACTTCGCCTCGGATATTTTGTCGGTGTGGGTTTCACCTTGTCAACAACAATTATTGTTCGTCTGCTTTCGTCGGGAAGAGAAAGCGACAAAATATCCCCTGTTTTTCCCCCAAGGACGTTTATTGCATTATATGAATTATTCAATTCCGATTCGCCGTCCGAACCTTTCATTGCCAAAAACATTCCGCCAACCTTGACATAAGGAATACAGTATTCGCAAAGTTCGGGCAGACTTGCAACCGCTCTGGATACGCAAACATCGTACTTTTCCCTGTATTCTTCTTTTTGGCCGAGTTCCTCGGCTCTTGCGTGTACCAACTCCGAGCTTATGTCAAGAGCCGTACACACATCGTCAAGAAACAATAATCTTTTATTAAGACTGTCAAGCATAGTCAGGTTTATGTCTTTTCGCATAATTTTAATAGGTATTCCCGGAAAGCCTGCCCCCGTACCAATATCTATAAGACTTGCCCCCGTTTTTATATCGGCGTGCTTTAACAGCGATATACTGTCAATAAAATGTTTCACGGCAATATCTTTTGGTTCCGTTATAGCGGTAAGATTTATTTTTTTGTTTCTTTCAACAAGCATTTCCGCATAAACTTCAAACTCCGATACTTGTTTGTCGGAAATCTCCATATCGTTTTCAGCACACCATTTTTTTAATATACCGCCTATCATTCTTTTTCCTCCGCAGACTTGTTTTTAAGCGTTGAAAGATATATCACAAGCACCGAAATATCGGCGGGACTGACGCCTGATATTCTGCCTGCCTGTCCTATATTTTCGGGACGTACCTTGTTCAGCTTTTCTCTTGCTTCAAGGCGCAGACCCTCAATATTTTCGTAATTAATATTTAAAGGCAAAATCTTCTTTTCCAACTTTCTTACCTGCTCTATAACGGTAAGCTGACGTTTTATATATCCCTCGTATTTTATTTCAATTTCGACCTGTTCAAAAATATTTGCATTTATGTCGGGACGTGTTTCATCAATATCTTTCAAAGCGTCATAGCTAAGTTCGGGACGTTTCAGCAAATCCACCAGTTTTATGCCCGTGTTTATTTCTGACGTACCGTTTTCCCTTAGTATGGAGTTTACAGCCTCACTCGGAGAAATTACTGTTTTTCTTATTCTCTCAAGCTCAGCCTTTATAAGCTCTTGTTTCACGTTAAACCTGTGCCACCTGTCATCGCCTATAAGACCTATTTTTCTGCCGATGGGAGTAAGCCTTGTATCGGCATTATCTTGACGGAGAATAAGACGATATTCGCTCCTTGACGTCATCATTCTGTACGGGTCGTTACAGCCCTTTGTAACAAGGTCATCAATAAGAGTACCTATATATGAGCTTGCACGGTCAAGTATAAGCGGTTCTCGGTCAAGTATTTTCAAAGCGGCATTTATACCGGCAACCAACCCTTGAGCCGCCGCTTCTTCATAGCCCGAACTGCCGTTAAACTGTCCGGCGCCGTACAGTCCCTCAAAATCAATAAATTCCAGCGTACTGTTCATTTGGATAGGGTCGGCACAAAAATATTCTATTGCGTAAGCAGGGCGCATAACCACACAATGTTCCAAACCCTTTATTGAATGATAAAATTCAAGTTGTACATCTTCGGGCAATGACGAGGACATTCCCTGCAAATACATTTCTTCTGTATCAATACCGCACGGCTCTATAAAAAGCTGATGCCTTTGCTTGTCTGAAAACCGTACAATTTTATCTTCAATACTCGGACAGTATCTCGGACCAACACCCTCAATTTTTCCGCTGTACATAGGTGAGCGGCTGATGTTGTCAAGTATAATTTTTTTTGTTTTCTCATTTGTCCAGCTTATATAACATTTGATTTTGTTTTCCGAGGGGTTCTCCGTATCATAAGAAAAGGGTACGACAGGTTCATCTCCCTCCTGCTCTTCAAGACCGTCAAAATCAATGCTCGATTTTAAAACCCTTGCGGGCGTGCCTGTTTTGAACCGCCTGATTTTCATACCCATTTTTTCAAGTGAATCGGGCAAAAATTTTGACGGAAACATACCGTCGGGTCCGCTTTCGTATGAAACATCTCCTATATAGACCTTGCCGCCCAAATATGTACCCGTGGCAATAATAACCGCTTTTGCAATATATTGCGCTTCAAGACGAGTCAATAAAACCCATCTTCCGTCATCGGCTTTTTCAATTGAAACAATTTCCGCCTGACGCAGTTCAAGATTTTCTTGCAGTTCCAATGTATGTTTCATTCGCTCGCTGTATTTTCGTCTGTCTATTTGCGCCCTTAAAGAGTGTACGGCGGGACCCTTACCCCTGTTAAGCATACGAATCTGCAAAAAACAGTCGTCGGCGGCTTTTCCCATTTCTCCGCCCAAAGCATCTATTTCGCGCACAAGATGTCCCTTTGCCGTACCGCCGATTGAGGGATTACACGGACAGTTTCCAACCGCGTCCAAGTTTATGGTAAACACTCCGGTTTTACAGCCCAGCCTTGCAGCCGCAAGTCCGGCTTCTATTCCCGCGTGACCCGCACCAATTACAGCTACGTCAAATTCTCCCGCCAAAAATTTCATATAATATTCCCTTTCTTTACAAACCGATTAGAATAACCTTTCTTTAAAACTTAAACTGCTTTTTCAGTACAAATTTCGGCAGCCTGTTTTTTAATATAAACCGATTGCCAAATCCGCAGCTCGGTTATTCATACAAAAGATTATACATCATTTATATTATATGAGTAAAGCTGATTTTTAAGTAAATTTAAAATTTCTGTTTAATACTGCTTTTATGTATACCATGTTTAACGCTTTGTATTTGGAGATGTATTATATCTAAAAATTTTAATATATATACTGAAATATATTTCTTGTATAGGACTGAAAGCATAATTACAACAAAAAATAATATGACATTATATAAAATGCTTAACCATAAGTTTTCCGTGGAATAAAATTCAAAATAATTTTTTGTTATATTAATTATGACTTGATGAATCATAAAAAACTCAAACTGGACGCTTGATAAAAATTTAAAGACCTTATTGCCAAAAAATTTTGATATGTATCCGTAATCAAAGGAAAATACAAAAATGAGAACGCAAAAAATTAAAACAAACCAAACCTTTAAAAATATATTTTCCATTGTAAAAATTAATACAGTGCAAAGCAAAAATATTGCGGCTTCAAGTATTGAATACAAATATATATTCGGACGCTTTAGTGCCGTATATTTTTTTACTTTAATATAAATCGGAACCATAAGAATACCCATCCAATATTCCAACACTCTTACAATAGGCGATACATGAATGGTATAATTTTCAAAAAGTTCGGGATAATTTACCTTTCCAAACTCCAATAAAAACCTTAATGAAAGTACCCCCAAAAACAGCAAAGGCAAATGTTTGGTCTTTAGGCTTTTTAAAAGAGGAGCTGTAAGAAAATAACAAAATATTAAAGCGGATAAAAACCATGTAACTCCGTTAAACGAAAAAACAATATCTCTCGACGAACTCCAAGCCTGCAAAAACGAAAGATTTATAATTGAAATTACAAATGTCTTTTGAGCGTTAAATTTAATCGGAACAAAAAATAATGCCAAAAGATAACAAATGAAATGGAGCGGCCAAAACGATTTTATTTTTTGCAGAACATACTTAAACGAGTTTTTCCACGTTGCGTCATTCAATTTATCATACCTGTTGTATGCAGTTAAAAATCCCGACGCCACAAAGAAAAATTCACATGCTCTTGCCCCCAAATCCGCATCGGGATTAGGCAATGTGGAGTGCCAGTAAAAAATCATAATCATTGAAATAACTTTTAATCCCATAATAGAATTAATTCTTGATTTTGCTTTCATATTTTTTACCCCCCGATTCTTATAAATGTTTCATGTGAAACATTTATATACATTCAATTTTTAAACCTTATTGTCAAACAGATGTTTCACGTGAAACATTTCAAAATATAAAAAATTTTTTCACAGTGCATAAAAAAGTGTACTACTTTATACGGATAATACATACAAATTAGGTTAGGCTTTTTGCCCGTTTTTCCAAAATACAGAAGTATTACAGGAGAAAATCCTGTTCCGCAGTTTGCCGACTGCGGAATAAACGGATTCTTATACATTAAATACATTAAAATGTTTAATACAAAACATTTACTTACCCACACAAAATTGATGAAATACCTTATCCACTACCGCCTCTGTTGTTCTTTCGCCCGTAAGCTCCAAAAGACTGTTTATTGCATCCTCCACAACCACTGTTACAGCATCAAGAGTTATTCCGAGCCTTACGGTTTCAATTGCTTCGTTAACGGATTTTAAGGCAGACTCTGCCGCACTTCGCTGACGTTCGGTTGCAAGTATTCCTTGAGATGCGTCAAGATTTGACGTTCCGACAATATCTGCAACTTCTTTTTCAAGCTCCTCTGTTCCCTGCCCGTTTTTTGCGGAAATAAAGACTATATGTTTTACTTTGCTTTTTATATACTCAATATCCATTTCCGTTTTTAAATCGGTTTTGTTTATTACTGCAAGAGCAGGTGCATTTTCCAAAAGTTCTATCAGTTCCTTATCATCATCTGACAGAGCCTTTGACGAATCAAACACGGCAAGTACCAGTCCTGCATTTTTAACCCTGTCTTTAGCACGTTTTACGCCTATTGTTTCCACCGGGTCATCGGTTGAATGTATTCCCGCCGTATCCGAAAGATTAAGAGGAATTTCCCCAAGCATAACGGTTTCCTCAATAATATCGCGCGTTGTGCCGGGTACATTTGTAACAATCGACCTTTCGCATCCCGAAAGCAAATTCATAAGGGTCGATTTTCCAACATTAGGCTTGCCGGCAATAACCGTATCCACACCTTCCCTTATGACTTTTCCCGCATCATAATCTTTTAGCAGAGATGAGAGTTTCAAACGGCAATTTTCAAGACTGTCGGCAAGATTATCAGTATCAATCTCGGGAATATCTTCTTCGGGGTAATCAGCCCAAGCCGAAAGATGTGCGGCAATGCTTACCAAATTGTCACGCACGGCATTTATTCTTTTTCTTAAATTTCCCTCCATACACGACAAGGCGGCTTTAGCGGACTGTTCTCCTCTTGCGGATATAATATCCATAACCGCTTCCGCCTCGGTCAATCCTAATCTTCCGTTTA
The DNA here is from genome assembly GCA_947589485.1 of uncultured Clostridia bacterium. Lineage (GTDB taxonomy): Bacteria > Bacillota > Clostridia > Oscillospirales > Acutalibacteraceae > UBA1213. The sequence goes on from CANQBK010000057.1 coordinate 6,414, forward strand.
AAAAAGCTCTTTTGGTAAACTCACCTGCTTCCGCAGGGCTTGCACCGTTTTTCAGCACGGCACGGAGAACTTTTTTTGTAACATACAATCCTCCGTGGCAGGAAATTTCCACAACATCTTCTCCCGTATAGCTATGCGGAGCGTTAAACACAAGGGCTATTGCCTCGTCAATAATTTCTCCGTCATCATACACTTTACCGAATGTTGCCGTATATCCGTTCATTTCTTTTATCTTCTTATTTGAAACGGATACAAAAACATTATCCGCCACTTCTTTGGCATTTTCTCCCGAAATTCTTATTATACCAACACCGCCCGTACCGTTTGCGGTTGAAATTGCAGCAACTGTTTTTTCCATAATATCAAATCCCCAAATAAAATTTTATTGACAAGCAATATTAAACTATTATATACCTTTCGGACAACTAAAGACACTGTATGCTAATTGTATTAGTATTACTAATACAATTAGCATATCACATTTTCAAATTTTGTCAAGTATTTTCCTAATATTTTTTAATTTTATTTCTTAAAATTATTTTAAAAACCCGCCAAAGGCTTGACCGAAACTTTTGACTATGGGTAAATTAACTTACGCCGCGCGAACGTACTTATCGCTTGCAGTACGAGCGAGCGGAGCGAGCGACAACGCGAATCGACAGCGCAGGCACTGCGCAGTTAAGGGCTCCGCCCTTAAAAACCCGCCAAAGGCTCCGCCTTTGGAATCCGCAAGCCTTTGAAAAGGCTTGACCGAAACTTTTAATTTTGGTTAAAATAACTTATTGCGCGCGAAAGCACCTATCTCTTGCAGTACGAGCGAACGGAGCGAGCGACAACGCGAATCGACAGCGCAGGCACTGCGCTGTTAAGGGCGCTGCCCTTAAAAACCCGCCAAAGGCTCTGCCTTTGGAATCCGCAAGCCTTTGAAAAGGCTTGACCGAAACTTTTGACTATGGGTAAATTAACTTACGCCGCGCGAACGTACTTATCGCTTGCAGTACGAGCGAGCGGAGCGAGCGACAACGCGAATCGACAGTGCGGGCACCGCACCGCAGGCACTGCGCCCTTTGGAATCCGCAAGCCTTTGAAAAGGCTTGACCGAAACTTTTGACTATGGCTACATAAACTTATTGCGCGCGAATGTAGTTTCGGTTTGCAGTAAGAGCGAGCGGAGCGAGCGACAACGCGAATCGCCTGCGCCGGCTCGGCGCCGCCGCAAAAAAATCATGTATATCCGTTAAATTAAAGATATACATGATTTTAATTTGTAATATTTATTTTATGGATTCGTCGGACTTCTTTATTTCTACCTTGCCATAAAGAGAAGTGTCGGGACGTTCATTAATGCTTTCCCTGTCATTTTTGCTTTCATCTGCAAATGTACTGAAAACATCGTCCTGAGGGTGACTGTTCGAGTAATTTCTTCTTTGATACCCGTTCGTGCGCTGCGTCTTTTTGTATGAACCGTCTTTGTTAAAATTGTTTGAATATGTCTTTTTATAACCACGGTTATACGAACCTTTGTATTCCGGGTCAGGACCTATAACAACATGACGCTGTAAGCTCTCTCCCTCACTCCAAGATACAGCACCTCTTACTTTCTGTACCGAAGTGTGAATTATTCTTCTTTCATACGGATTCATCGGTTCAAGAGATGTTTTGTTTCCTGTCTTGACAGCTTTAAAAGCGAGCTTCCTTCCAAGTATTTCAAGAGTCTTTTCTCTTTTTTCACGGTAATTTCCAATATTTACGGCAATTCTGTAATATCCGTCATATACACGGTTAGCAGCAAGACCTGCAAGATATTGAAGTGCGTCAAGAGTTTCTCCGCGATGACCGATAATAAAGCCGATATTCTCTCCGTCAATGCTGATAATCGCTCCGCCCTCGTTCTCCTCGGCAGTTATTGTAAAATCGGATATTTCCATATTCTTAATTATATCTTCAATATATTTTTTTGCGGTTTCAAGCGGTGTAACTTCCACAAATGCCCTTACCTTTGCGGGATTTCCACCAAATAAACCGAATTTCTTCTTTTCCGGATATTGAATAATTTCAAATTGTGTACTTTCAATATTCGTGCCTAATTCTTCACAAGCCTTTATTTTGGCTTCTTCTATTGTTTCCGCAGTAATAACTGTTTCACGAATCATTGTATAAACTCTCCTTATTTTTTCTTTCCCTTATAACTGCTGCCGGAACTGTTTCCGGATTTTTTTGGTTTTGTCTTTTTAGAACTTGATTTACCGCTTTTTTCGCTGTTTTTTTCCGTCTTTACATTTTGCATTGAAGGCGCCACATAGTCGGGAACATCAATAAACTCAACTTCCGCTTCCTGCTGTTTTCTCAAAACAATACGCTGAGCCTCCGTTTTAGCTTCAATAATGTTTGCACTGTAAAATTTGTTGAGCAGAACGGACTGAACAAATCCGAATACAGTTGACGCAATCCAATAAAATCCAACTGCACCGGGAACATTATAAGCAATCCAAGTCGAAATCAAAGGCATTATAAAAATGAATACGGTCATACAACCTTTTACTTGTGTTCCGTTCATTTTCTGCATTATAAACATACTTAATACCGATGTTACAAAGCAAAGCACCGGTATGAGCCACATCAGTGACTGAAACGAGCTTGTACTCGGAGATGCCAATAAATCCCAGCCAAGAAAATTGAATCCGCTCCCAAATTCGTTTATACGGTTTACTTCCGAAGAAGTAAACAACATCCCGTTGTTACCGTTCGTAAGGTAACTTTGAAGGTTATCGAAATATTTTACTATACTTATCTGTCCGTACTGACTGTTTATTGTTGAACCCAGTCCGGGCAATGTGGACAAACCGTTAAGCGCAGCAGCAACCTTGTCAGACGCTATATGAAGTGTATTTGTCAGAGGATTTATAACCGAATAATAAACTCCGAACATAACAATCATAGGCGCAATCATCGGCAAGCATCCCGCCGTCATACTTACGTTTTCCTTTTGCATCAGCTTTTGAAGTTCTTCATTTGCCTTTACACGGTCAGTACCGTATTTTTCCATAATTTCACGCTGTTTTTTCTGAAAACGTACATTTGCAGCCATTGATTTTTGCTGCTTAACCGAAAACGGAAACAAAAGCATCTTTATTATAATAGTAAAAATAATTATTGCCAGTCCGAAATTATGAAATAAATAAAAAGCTGCCCATAATATGTATCCAAAAATATTTCCTATAAAATTAAAAATTTCCAGCAATTAAAAAATCATTCCCTTCCCACAAAAAATATAAACATTAACAACAGGTACAAACCGTACCGAGCTGTCTGTTTACCGTTTTTTATATTCAATGCGCTTTATACGCACATTATTTTTCTTTTTTTCAGGTACCGGGTCGTATCCTCCCTTTGAAAAGGGGTTACATCTTAAAATTCTCCATACGGTAAGAATCGTCCCCTTTAAAGCGCCGAACCTGTTTACAGCCTGTATACCGTAAACCGAACATACAGGATAATATTTACAGCTTGGAGGTGTTAAAGGAGATATAAACTTTTGATAAAACCGTATAAGCCAAACAAGCGGGCGCTTCATTTCAAAACACCCGCCTCTTTAAGCTCTTTTTTCATAACGCGCAGAATATCGTAGCTTTTTACAAACGGGGTTTTGCTTCTTGCAACAAAAACAAAATCGTAACCCGATTTTAAATCATCGGAAATACTGTAACAAGCCTCTTTGATAATCCTGCGAGATCTGTTTCGCAAAACGGCCTTGCCTGTCTTTTTGCTTGCGGTAATACCTATTCTTACTTTTCCGCATCTATTTTTCATAACATAAATTACAAGTATGCCGGAGGCATAAGAACGACCGCGAGCATAAAGACGCCGAAAATCCTTATTTTCCTTTAAAGTGATAAACTCACCCAAAATAATCATCCAGTCCAAATAATAATACTCTTAAGTATTGACCGTCTGCCATTCTTCGTAAACAGTCCAAGACAACAAAACTTAAAACATCAATATGTCAGTCTTTTTCTTCCCTTGGCTCTGCGGCGGGCAAGCACCTTGCGGCCGTTAGACGTTGCCATTCTCTTTCTGAAACCATGCTCCTTTTTTCTATGGAGCTTCTTTGGCTGATAAGTTCTCAGCATGAGAAAATCCTCCTTTCAGCGAAGGTACAACAAAGTACCGGTTAAAAGTGTTCAAAATTAGAACCTTGCAATGTAAAATTATAAACCAAAAACTATGGAAATGTCAACAAAAAAAAATAAAATTTTTTTACGCTGAAAAGCAAATTAAAAACCTTTTAACATCTTACAATATATAAACAAATTGACATAAATTATTTAACCAAATTAAACAAAAACGCCCGCATATTATATGTAAATAAACTATCAAAAAATAACTTTTCAACTCTTTTTGTCAAAAAGTTAAAAACCATTTGAAAAAAACAACAGTTTATGATATAATTTAATTCGTATAAGTGTTTGTTTACGGCACAGTTATGTAAAACGGTTTAAATTCAGTTAAATACCGACTTTACAAGAATATTAAAAACAGGGAGAAAGTATACTTATGGATTCATTTAATGAAGCGTGGGAGATTATCTGCGATTACTGCAAGCAGCATATCACAGAAGTCGCCTATAATACGTGGATAAGTAAAATTGAACCTATCAAATTGGATTTCGCCGAAGGAAAAGCTATTCTTATGGTACCGGGGGATTTTCACCGCCAAACACTGATAAGAGGTTATATGCAGCTTTTAAACGATGCGTTTGCAAATGTTTTCGGGGAAGGAATTAAAATTTGTTTTACCGTACCGGAAGAAATAGTTTCAAAAGAACAGGAAATTAACGACAGCATAAGCGATGCGGACTATGAATTTACGTTTGATTCATTTATAGTAGGTTCATCAAACAAATTTGCACATGCGGCGTCGCTCGCGGTAGCAACAAATCCGGGCAGAGCATACAACCCGCTGTTTATTTACGGCAATTCGGGGCTTGGAAAAACTCACCTTTTGTACGCAATAAGAAACGAAATATTGGAAAACAGCCCGGACAAAGTAATAGTTTACGTTAAGGGCGATGATTTTACAAACGAACTTATAGAAGCCATAAGAATGAATACAACAAGCGAATTTCGTCAAAAATACAGAAAGTCTGATGTACTGCTTGTAGACGATATTCAGTTTATAGGAGGCAAGGATTCCACACAGGAGGAATTTTTCCATACATTCAATACCTTATATGAGGCAAAAGGACAAATAGTGCTTACGTCCGACCGACCGCCCAAAGAAATCAAAACACTTGAGGACAGACTCAGAAGCCGTTTTGAATCGGGACTTATTGCAGACGTACAGCCGCCGGATTTTGAAACAAGAATAGCCATAATAAAACGCAAAGCCGAACTTCTTGAAATGGAACTGCCCGACGATTCAGTAGAATACATAGCCACAAGGCTAAAAACAAATATACGTCAGCTTGAGGGCGTAGTGAAAAAGCTGAAAGCCAAAAATCAGCTTTACGGAGAAAAAATAAGCATCAATGTCGCCCAAAAAACCATTTCGGACATACTTAACAACGACCAGCCGCCTCCACTTACAGTAGAAAAAATAATAGACGAGGTAGCGAGAACATTCGGAGTAACGAGCGATGACATACGTTCGTCAAAACGTAATTCCAACATATCAAACGCGCGCCAGATAGCAATATACGCCGTAAGGGAAATTACGGATCTTTCAATGAGCCTTATAGGAGAAGAATTCGGAGGAAGAGATCACTCCACAATTGTATACGCAATCAAGCAAATAGAAAAAAATATGAACAAAGACCCGAAAATTAAATCTACTGTCGAGGACATAATTAAAAATATAAGGGACCGATAACTAAAAATCCTCATAAAAACAATTTTTAACACGCTGTTAATATATATTCAACCTTTCAACAATTTCGGTTGAATAGCGTTTTTTCAACTTACCAACACATTTAACAAGTTTTCAACTTTCAACCAACATGTTTCAACTCTTTTGACAGGAAAAATTTTCAACAAAAAATAACAAAACATCGGTCAACAAATTTTTAACGGTTGAAAAAACGTTAAAACCTGCAAGTATTCGGGGTTTACACGCAATTTCAACTTATCAACCGCCCCTATTACTGTTACTAAATTTATTGTATTATTACAGCTTAACTTTTACCCGAAAAGGAATGATTTGATGAAATTTATCTGCGAACGCCAAAAACTTAACGAAGCTGTTACAAATGTTCAAAGAGCCGTATCTTCAAAGTCAACAATGCCTGCTTTGGAGGGTATCCTTATAAAGGCAGAACAGGACCACATAGATTTATGCGGCTATGACCTTGAAATAGGAATAACAACATCTGTTAACGCAAGAGTATCCGAAAAGGGTTCAATCGTAATAAACGCAAAGCTGTTTTCCGACATTATAAGAAAAATGCCGGAAAACGAAATCAGTATTGAAACAAACGATAAGTTAATGGTTTACATAGTAAGCGGCAAGGTAGATTACAAAATTATAGGAATCTCCGCCGATGAATACCCCGAACTACCATCAGTTACGGGCAGTGAAAACATATATATAGACGGAGAAACTCTTAACAGTATGATACGTCAGACAAAATATGCAATTGCCGACAACGACATCAAGCCTGCACACAAAGGTTCACTGTTTGAAATAGAAAACGGCAACATAAAGGTCATATCGGTAGACGGATACAGACTTGCAATAAGGAACGAAAAAATAAATTATGACGGAGAAAAAAGTTTTATTGTACCGGGAAAATCTCTTTCCGAGGTAACAAAACTAATATCCGAAGAAACAAAAGACGTAACAATAACCATCGGCGGCAGGCATATCGTATTCCATATAGACGACTATTCCGTAATTACACGCCTTATTGAAGGCGAATTTATGAATTACAAGGCCGCACTGCCAAAACAACACATAACCGAACTTAAAGTAAACACAAGAAAATTCATAAATTCAATAGAAAGAATGTCACTGCTTTTGACAGACAAACTGAAAAGTCCCATAAGGTGCCGCATTGAAAACGGACTTATTAAAACCTCCTGCAACACCTCTCTTGGTCAGGCTTATGACGAATTTGAAACAGAAGTCAGCGGCGAGGACGTTGAAATAGGCTTTGACAACAAATTTATGCTTGACGCTATGAGATATACTGAAACGGACGAAGTGAAAATACAGATAAACGGACCGCTCAGTCCCATTCTTATTTTACCGAGCGAAGGTGACAGTTTCCTGTTCCTTGTGCTTCCCGTGAGGTTGAAAAATGAAAACTGAAAAAATACATCTTAAACCCGACGAAAATTACATACGCCTTGACAACGTATTAAAGTTATCAGGAGCAGTACCCACAGGAGGCAGCGCAAAAATTGAAATTCAAGGCGGCAATGTCAAGGTAAACGGCGAAATATGTACCCAACGAGGAAAAAAGCTGCACAAAGGAGATACTGCGGAATTTGACGGAACTGTTTTTGAGGTGTGCTGAATTGTATATAAAAAGCCTAACTTTCCAAAATTACAGGAACCTAAAAAATTCGGAGCTTATCCCGTCAAAAGGAATAAATTTAATATGCGGTGACAATGCTCAAGGAAAGACAAATCTTATTGAATGTATATGGCTTTTTACAGGAGGGAGATCTTTCAGAGGAGCAAAGGACAGCGAATTAATTTCCTTTGACAAAGAAAGCTCAAAAATACAGGTATGTTTTTATGCTTTCGGCAGAGAGCAAAACATTGAAATTCATATCAAGAACAACAGACGAACCGCCACGCTTAATGATGTTCCCAAAAACTATATATCACAAATAATAGGAAAATTTTGTGCGGTAATTTTTTCGCCTAATCATTTAAGCCTTATAAAAAGCGGTCCCGAAGAAAGGCGCAATTTTATTGACAGCGCAATATGCCAAATAAAGCCGTCTTATCCCTCTCTTCTTACCAAATACCGTAGGGTTTTGAATGAAAGAAATGCGCTGCTGAAAGATATTCCGAAACACCGTGAGCTTGAGGACACGCTGGATATATGGAACGAAAGACTTGCACAAGAAGGAGCTTTGATATTTTGTGAAAGAATTAATTATATTAAAAAGCTATCGGAATATACGGCAGTTTTTTACAGCGGAATATCGAGCGGCAAGGAAAAAATAAATATTTCGTACAAAAACGGATACAATTCAGACATAAAAATGTCTATCGAAGAAGTAAAGGAAAATATGCTTAACGTATTGAGGCAGAAACAAAGCGACGATATTTATAGAGGCTTTACGTCAAGCGGAATACACCGTGACGACTTAGGCGTAAAGATTGACAGTCGAAACGCAAAGAGTTTTGGCTCACAAGGACAACAGCGTTCGGCGGTTCTTGCTTTAAAGCTCGCAGAGGCGGCAGTTTTAGGAGATGAAAAAGGTGAAAAACCTATAATTCTTCTTGACGATGTATTAAGCGAGCTTGACTCATCACGTCAAAGCTATCTTTTGAACAAATTAGATTCACGTCAAGTATTTATTACCTGCTGCGAATCAAATATAAGTTGTGAAAACAAGATATTATTTATAAATAACGGCAATATTATATCTTAAAAAAGGGGGAAATATAAATTGTATCTTCATTTAGGCAATAACACTATTGTCAGGAAAGAGAATATAGTAGGTATATTTGATCTTGACAATTCGACAGTTTCTGCACGGACAAGAGAATTTCTCACGAATGCCGAAAAAAGCGGAAATGTAGTAAATGTATCAGATGAGCTTCCGAAGTCTTTTGTTGTATGCCGTGAAAACGACGGATATAAAATATATATTTGTCAACTTTCCCCCATCACACTAATAAAAAGAGCCTCATAGCGCGGTGCCGAGCCGGCACGGGCAATTCGCGTTGTCGTTCGCTCCGCTCGCTCGGCGCAGTGCCTGCGCTGTCAATTCGCGGCGCCGAGCCGGCGCAGGCGATACGCGTTGTCGCTCACTCCGTTCGCTCGTACTGCAAGCCAAAACTACAATCGCGCGGCGTTAGTTATTTTGCCCATAGTTAAAAGTTTCGGCGCAGTGCCTGCGCTCTCGATACGCGTTGTCGCTCACTCCGTTCGCTCGTACTGCAAACAACAAGTATGTTCGCGCGGCGTTAGTTAATGTATCCATAATTAAAAGTTTCGCTCAAGCCTTTTCAAAGGCTTGCGGATTCCAAAGG
>CANQBK010000058.1 GCA_947589485.1 uncultured Clostridia bacterium
TTAACAAGCGTAGATATTCCAAACGGCGTTACTAAAATCGGTAATGAGGCCTTTTCTGCATGCTCAAGCTTAACAAGCGTAGATATTCCAAACAACGTTACTGAAATCGGTAATGATGCCTTTTCTTTCTGCACAAACTTAACCGACATAAATGTAAGCAATGATAATTCGTTGTATTCCTCGCAGGACGGCGTCCTTTTTAACAAAGACAAAACAACTTTAATTTGCTATCCCGCAGGAAAAGAAAACACATCATACAGTATTCCCAACAGCGTTACTAAAATCGGTAATTATGCCTTTGACTACTGCAAAAGCTTAACAAGCGTAAATATTCCAAACACCGTTACTGAAATCGGCAATTATGCCTTTTCCTTCAATTATATCGGTTCCTTAAATTATATCTTTTCTGTCCGCACAAGCTTAGCCGACATAAATGTAAGCAGTGATAATCCGTTATATTCCTCGCAGGACGGTGTCCTTTTTAACAAGGACAAAACAACTTTAATTTGCTATCCCGCATGGAAAGAAAACAAATCATACATTATTCCCAACAGCGTTACTAAAATCGAAGAGAATGCCTTTTCCAACTGCGTGAGGTTAACAAGCATAACTATTCCCGACGGCGTTACTGAAATCGGCAATTATACCTTTGACAACTGCAAAAGCTTAATAAGCATACATATTCCGGACACCGTTACTGGAATCGGCAATTATGCCTTTTCCTACTGCGACAGCTTAACAAGAGTAGACATTCCAAACAGCGTTACTAAAATCGGAGAGAATGCCTTTGACAGCTGCGACAGCTTAACAAACATAACTATTCCCACCGGTGTTACGAAAATCGGAAAGCAGGCCTTTGACAGCTGCAAAAACTTAATAAGCGTAGATATTCCAAACACCGTTACTGAAATTGACTTCGATGCCTTTTACGACTGTGACAGCTTAAAAAGTGTAAATATTCCCGCCGGTGTTACCGAAATAGGCGAGTATGCCTTTGGATATACCTTTAAACATAATAATTACAACAAAATCTCCGGCTTTACGATTTACGGCAAGGCAGGCACTGCCGCAGAAACATACGCGAATGATAACGGCTTTAAATTTATGATATATTAGTTTCCCTCTCTGCAAAGAAGTCTATCATTCCTGCATAAATCCATTATATAGCAGGTCATTTTGTAAAACAAAATTTGTTGGGAAATAATCAATATTCAAGCCTGTTGCTATTGCTCTTATCTGCCCTTTCCGTGTCCGAGAAATCGTATAATTCTGTACTTCCTGTCATTTACTCTAATAAACTAAATAGCCTACCCCCGATATATGATTATACCGTTCTTCTTTAAAACATTGTCTGCGTAATTTCTTGAATATATTATTTCACCCGATACCGATAAATCAACATCATCTCCGGCATTAAGAACGATATGCAGCGGAACATCAGCATTATCAGATAATTTACAGTATGTGACAAGCCGTGGATATTCTTTTGTATGCTTCCATACTATATTAGTGCTTTTGAATTGACTATACCGCTTTCGCAAATTAATAATTCTCCTGACCTCATTCATTATTAACTCATATTTTCCCGAATCAATATCATTCCAAGGCATAGGTCTGCGGTTATGTGGGTCACATTTTCCCGACATAGCAATTTCTGTACCATAATATATACATGGTGAGCCGGGCATAGTCATAAGAAAAATCAACTTTTGCAATAAAACATCAGTGTTTTCACAACACTCTATTGCCCTGCCTGTATCATGATTATCAAGAAAATTAAATAATACGCCATTTGTCTGCTCTGCATAAAGTGACATAGAATAATTTACCGAATACATAAGCTGAATCGTATCCGTTGACTTATTGTTCCAAAATTCAACTATGTCATAGAAAAGCGGATAGTTCATAACCGAATCATATTCATCACCCATAAGCCATTGTATTGAATCGACCCATATTTCTCCCAACAGTAATATATCGGGTTTTAGCTTTTTAAGCTCCGAATGAAGTTTTTTTATGAAATAGTGGGAAACCTCATCTCCTACATCAAATCTTATTCCGTCAATACCGTAATCTCTGACCCAGTGTACGCAAAGTCCTGTTAAATAATCTATAACCTCATCATTATTTGTATTCAGCTTAGGCATACCTGCTTCAAAAGCAAAGGAATAATATCTTCCGTCCCTCGTTTTGTGATTGTTTTTGATAAAATCACTCTGATTTATATAGAACCAATTATAATACGGTGACTTCTCACCTTTTTCGATAACACTTCTCCATGCAAAAAATTCTTTTCCGCAATGATTAAATACGGCATCAAGCATTATCTTTATACCCTTTTTATGTGCGCTTGCCACAAGACTCCTTATATCTTCATCAGTGCCAAACTCGGGGTCTATCATTTCATAATCATAGGTATTATACTTATGGTTTGAGCCTGATTTAAATATCGGCGTCATATAAATTCCGTTACAGCCAAGATTTTTAATATAATCGAGCCTTTCCTCTATACCCTTGATATTTCCGCCGTAAAAATCACGGTAGGTAATATTATCTGCATTATTCCACGCCTTGAATTTCCGATTGTTCACAAAATTTTTACCCCTGTTAAAGCGGTCAGGGAAAATCTGATACCAAACAATATCCTTGACCCAATCAGGCGGACTTATAATATCTTTCGGATTAAGCCACGAAAATTTAAAATAATGACCTGTCTGTCTGCAACTTTTCTCATATTCTTTAGAAATTATTTTATTTTCGTATAAATAAGCAATTTCACTGCCGCTTTGAATCTCAAAATAATATTGAAGTCTTTTAAACTTCGGTGTCAATTTTATACTCCATACAAAACTATTTTCAAGTTCCATATATGAGGATATTTTTTCTCTTTTTCCCTCCCACGGATTAATTGCCGATATTCCTCTTATATATGGATCCTCGTGTATAATATATACAGCGGTTATATCCTTTCCGGTATGTATATTTATAACTATTTCATTATCGCTAAGCGCATAGCAATCATTAAAAGCTGCCCTATGTCTTATTGCTGAAAAATTCATAATAATCACCCACTTGCATTATATAACTTTAGAATATATATTACTTGCAGAATTGTATCTGATTTTTTGCACAAAACAACCCTTTCAATATTCACTACTGTTAAAATATCATTAGCTAACTTTTTTCCCTTGAGAAATTCCACAAACCTTTACCGATATATCATAAGGAGGTTATTATTTAGACTTCTTAACTAATGCTAAAGCGTCCAATAAAATACACCCGCTGTTGAAAGCGGGTGTATTGTTTTAACGATAGGGATTATAAGGTAATTTTTCATAGTAAGGAATCATTAGAGCTTGCCGGTGCTTTAGTTGCTTTTTCACGAAATTTACAAGGCATATCATTATCACTCAGTATTTATTATCATTTATTATTTATGCCAATGTCGGACAACCTGAATCATCTTTACACAGGTTCCCTTCTATATCCGACATTGACATCGGTGTATTCTCTTGAATAACTAATTTGAAATAGGAGCCATTCCTAATATGTTTATATCATTACAATCAATAATATAAGTACCCTCCTTATTCAGATATCTAGCCCAATGATCGTTATTAAAATAAGTCACCATTCCGGTTAAGGGTTCACCTTTAGATAAGGTGGTTGCACCGTCCGCAAAAATCTTTTGATTGTTACTGCTTTCCGTAAGAGCCGTTGTTTCTATGAGGAAGTATTCACCCGCACCTTTCCCATTGTTCCAGACTTCCACGGCAACCTGAGCATGACCCGGAGGGAAAATAAGGAAAACGTGCATCTTTGCGCTCATAAGCGCACTTGCAACAACAAGAGAAGTCTCTATACACAATCCGCTTTTTTGTCTCAAAACATCATCGGGGAATAATATGTGCTGATTACTTCCGCTTATTGAATAACTATCCGCATTATATCTTACTCCCATATCATATAATGCTCTCATAATTCCTGCGGCTTGCAAATATGTATCCACATAAGGTCCATAATGTTTTTGATATCCGGCAAAAGAACTTACTTTGCCATTTGTCACTGAAGATATTTCTTCAATAGCCAATCTTTTAAGATTTGAAATCTCCTCGGACTCGGGATCAAGGAAACATAAAATATTATCCTTTGTTAATGTTCCGTATTCGTCACTGGTCCACTCAACATCATATTTGCTCTTAATAGTAATCGGACAAGTTTTAGACTCTATAACCGTTCCGTCAGTTTCGGAAATTTTGATATTCAACTGCGCTTCTTTGGCTGAGGTCAAGTCAAGCCCTTCGGTTATAAAAGGCGGCTTTATGCTTAACGTTGTAAACGATGGCTCCAGTTCAAAGGTTTCACTATATTTTTGTGTAAGTCCCGGTATTTCTGCTTCAACCATAATTTTTTTATTTCCGGCAAAGCATCCTACCCCTATATAACAAATAGAATCATAGGTGCTATAAAGAGCGGGATATATAGTGTCTATATTTTCGTACTTAAAATAGAGCTTTCCGGTTGCATCATTTTCAAATTCATATATTTCCCTATCTTTTTGGTCAAGTTTTGAATATTCCTTAGTTTCGTTTACAATGGAATCCGAGAAATTAATTAACTCGTCTGCAAACTCCTCCTGATCCCCTGCACGATTTAGCAAATTCATAGATTTATTTTCAATAGAAGTAACATATCTTATACACAAATTTATCGCCGACCTAAGTCTGAGATTGTCATTGTATTTTGATGATATAGACAATTTTTCAATAATTGTATTGTTTAAGTCAAGTGTTTCTGTTAAATCGTCCCACAAACTTTGCAGGCACGACGGACAATTCATTTTTTCCACTTCCGCCTTTGCCGAAGTATACCACCCTGAAATTGCGTTACCAAAGTCTAAAGCAGAATCATCGTTATCGGGTGTTGGTATTGCAAGCAAAGTATTGTAATAAAACGACATAAACTCCAATAAAAAGTTATAAACTTCACTTGTACTATTAAGACCGGCAGTACACACATTAAAATACTGTTCTCTTACATTCTTGAGCTTATCATCTAACCCGTTAATAGAAAACGCTTTTTTTTCTAAAGACTGCAAATCACTATCAATTTCTTCAACAATGTCAATACATTGCTTACAACACTGAACTGCATTATCACTACTTGAGAAACTTTCATCTGTAACCATACCTTCTATGCGTTTAAAGCCGTCTGATATAGTTTTCTTTGATTGATCAAAATATCCGACCAATTCTTGAATATCATCTCCTGAATATACACTTTCTGTAAGTGACGATTCGGTTCTATTCCTATTTCCGAAAATTTTGCTGAAACAACCGCTTGAATTAAAAACAATCGCCAACACCAGAAATATAACGCCTATTTTTTTCTTTTTCATTTTCATTTTAACTTTCCTCCTTATTTAAAATATTTTAATTTATTGCCTTTCTCTAAACTATCGGCAGTATCCGCCAAAAAAGGAATCAAATTGACCAATATTATTACATATACGATAGTAAGAATAAATACGATTTTGCAATTTAGTAGAGATAAAGACATTTGTTTACGCTGTTGGCAAAATCGTGTGCTTCATGTTTAGGATAGTTAAAATAGTAATCATATAAAAGGTCATTTTTAGATACTCTTTTATTAATGTCTTCAGTGTAGACGTGATATATTATATCAAATGTTGTATCTACTTCTGCCCATTGTCCGTCAATATAAACCAAATTCCATACGTGATTTTCTTGTTCATTTTCACAAGTGACACAAGGAATGTCTTGAGCGCGGCACATTATCATATAGATATTTGCAAAATCAAAGCATACGCCCACATGAGATTTTGACGGATAAAAAGCGTCTGTATCACAATGTCCTACATAGCGAGATTTGCCATCAAGATACTCTATTTTATAATTATCATACGCAAGATTTGCAACTATCCAGTCATGAAGGAGTGTTGCTTTAAACGCTTTTGACGCATTTTTGTAATCAGCAACAATCTCATTGGATTTAGTTATCCAGTTAGGTGTATCATATACCGGATTTTCGTAGTCTAATGCTTGATACGGATATGCAATATTTAGATTCAAGGAATTTTCGGGAGTCACATCGGATTGCGCCAAAACTTCATTTGCTTTTTTATAAAAATCGATCGGTGTGTCAATGTCTTTAGATTGATGACCGTCGTTTTCACCACGGCATATATAAAAGTGATAATCCGATGGGTCATTTGACTTACAGTTTACATATAAATACAAATTACAAGTGCTTGTTTTTCCTTTATATTCATAAGTACCTGTAATTGCATAGCAACCGTTTATGAATGATTCATCATATAAATCCGCTGTCAGCGTTCCTTTGTCATAATCAACCGTATAATCGGGGCTGATTATATCGGGGCGTTCGGATTGAATTTTAAGATCAATGTATTCAACACCTGATAAATTTGTATAATTCTTGACAGATAATGTTCTTCCGTTTATGATTTCGGCTTTAAAGCCGTAATACATTTCGGTATAAGCTGTATTTGAACCATTTACATATTCTGCGTTATATTTATCAAGATATGATTTGTCGGAAATGCCGATACCGACTGTACCTTTTTGAGCAAAGTTGAAGAAATACCAGATTGTATCTTTGCCGTCAGCTTTAAATAAATCTCTTTCATTTTTTACATTGGTATAAAATAATTCAAAAGTATCAGGGTCATTATCCATGTCTTCATGATATATTGACGCAAGTGCTTTTTCATAATGTTTCTTTCCGCTATTACTGATTTCGCTCGTATCGTATTCATACGAGCTTTCCGGTTCATAATAGCTGCTGTTTTCGGGAGTATAATCATAGCTTGTTTCCGATTCCTTGGAACTTTCTTGTCGGCTTGTTACTGATTCTTTTGAACTTTCCTGTATACTCGTTACCGATTCTTCAGAAGTTTCTGTTGAATATTCACTTTCTGTATGTAATAATCCGGACGCTGTTAAAAATTTTGAACAACCGCAGGAGGTAATAACTATTGCCGATAGCAGAAAAATAATACCTGCTTTTTTAATTTTATTACCCGCTTTTTTCATTTCATTTATTTCTCCTTTATAAAAATTTCATACTGTATAATACCTATAATTATATTCGTGAAATTTATATATCTGATATAAACAGTATATATCTAATTATATCACCTATTATCCCAAAACAAAAATATATTCAAAAAAGGAAACTCAAAATATTTTTTAATCTGTTGCCTTTCTCTAAACTATCGGCAGTATCCGCCAAAAAAGGAATCAAATTGACCAATATTATTACATATACGATAGTAAGAATAAATGATATAATTATCGCCGCCTTGCATAAATTAAGATTAGTTTTATTGCGTTGTTTATTCAGACCCAATATCCCCAATACAATTCCAATGGGCGGAAAAAGAAACGAAAATATCATCGCACATATTGCTATACTTCCGTTTTCAACTATATCTGTGTTTCTTGTTTCTCTCGGAGATTGCGTAAATATATGTTGATTCAGCAATACACCGCAATGAGGACAACTGCTTTGATTTTCGTCAATTTGTTTTCCGCACTCACTACAATATATCATTCCCATAAACTTTTTCTCCATTAAACTCAAGTTAATTTAATTCAATCTTGGTAATACCACATTTAAGATTATATTTATAGCTATCGTTATTTCCGGTTACATTTATTTCATCAGAATATCTGACACGTGTTTTTGTTTTGGCAACAACTTCTAACTTATGTTCTCCTAAGGAAAGGTTACAATCAAATGTATTCTGATCACCTATCGACATCGTTCCAACATCCTCACCATCTACCTTAATTATCACTTCGCTATATCCCTGTTTGTCAACAAACTCTTCGCCAAGGAAATCGGCCCCTCCCTTAATCTTACCTTTTTCGAGATTGACTGTCAGATATACAGTATATGTATTATTGTAACTGCTATTATATTCAGTTCCAACAGAACTTGCTCTATATTCAGTCACTGTTCCGTTTTTATGTTCATCGGCAGCTAACTTTACAGGTATAAGGACAGCCGCAATAATGCTGGCAAGAACAATTAATACCACAAGCACAATAACCCCTGTATGCCTCTTGGGCTTTTGTGTCTGTGAACCGTATATTACCGATGTTGTTTGTCGCTGTGCCATATCCGGCAATGCCCCACAATGCGGACATGATGGTGCTTTATCGCTGATTTGATTTCCACAATTTTTACAATATATCAATGCCATAAAAATATCTCCTTACTTTCTTAATTTTCTAAAACCATATTCGACCACCCGTACAATAATCAAAAGGAAGGCTATAAAAGCAACAGATGAGCTAATGCCTCCAAGACCCATAATAATTACACCCGTTATACCGCCTATGGCATCTCCTGCAAATAAACTTATCCAATAAATTGCCGTACATATTACCATAACAATTGCCGGTTTTGTAAACGATATAGGCTTTTTTGCCGACTGTCTCGACTGCGGTTGCTGAATCGGAGGTGGCTGAATATTATACATAGTCATACCACAATACGGACAACTCTCTGCCATGTCACTTATTTGTTTTCCACATTCCATACAATATATCATTGACATAAAAATAACTCCTTACTTTTTTGATTTTTGAATAAAATATTCAACTACCCGTACAATAATCAAAATAAAGGCTACAACACCAACCCAGGCGACAATATCTGCTAAACCCAAAAGATTTGCCCCCGGTACACCGCCTATACTACCTCCTAAAACATAACCTATCAAAGAAATCACAACACATATTACTAAAACAATTGCCGGTATGGTAAACGATACAGGCTTTTTTACCGACTGTCCCGTCTGCGATTGCCAACTCTGTCGTAATTGCTGAAACTTCTGTGCGAACTGTCCCGTCTGCCGACTTTGCTGTGTTGGCTGAAACTGCTGTGCATACTGTCCCGTTTGCTGACTTTGCTGTGTCGGCTGAAACTGCTGTGCGAACCGTCCCGTTTGCCGACTTTGCTGTGTCGGCTGAAATTGTTGTGCATACTGTCCCGTCTGCCGACTTTGCTGTGTCGGCTGAAATTGTTGTGCATACTGTCCCGTCTGCCGACTTTGCTGTGTCGGCTGAAACTGCTGTGCGAATTGTTCCGTCTGCTGACTTTGCTGTGTCGGCTGAAACTGCTGTGCGAATTGTTCCGTCTGCTGACTTTGCTGTGTCGGCTGAAACTGCTGTGCATACTGCCCCGTCTGCTGACTTGCTTGTGTCGGTTGAAACTGCTGTGCGAACTCTTCCGACTTCTGACTTGCTTGTGTCGGCTGAAATTGTTGTGCATACTGTCCCGCCTGCCGACTTTGCTGTGTCGGCTGAAATTGTTGTGCATACTGTCCCGTCTGCTGACTTTGCTGTGTCGGCTGAAACTGCTGTACAAATTCTTCCGACTGTTGACTTGCTTGTGTCGGCTGAAACTGCTGTACAAATTCTTCCGACTTCTGATTTGCTTGTGTCGGCTGAAACTGCTGTACAAATTCTTCCGACTGTTGACTTGCTTGTGTCGGCTGAAACTGCTGTACAAATTCTTCCGACTGTTGACTTGCTTGTGTCGGCTGAAACTGCTGTGTGAACTCTTCCGACTGCTGACTTGCTTGTGTCGGTTGAAACTGCTGTGCGAACTCTTCCGACTTCTGACTTGCTTGTGTCGGCTGAAACTGCTGTGCGAACTGTTCCGTCTGCGGCTGACTGCTCGGCTGATTAAAAACAGTTTGCTGTTCCTTTTGGTGTGTATATGAACTTATCATAAGCTTAAGAGGTATTCCGCAAAACGGACAACGTTCCGCTTTACTGCTTATTTCCTTTCCACACTCCATACATTGAATCAATGCCATAAAAAATTCCTCCACTTTTCAGATACATTAATTTCCGGCTCTTCGTTCTCTGTTTTTTCGGGGGTTACATCGTCTTTTGAAATATCAGATTCGCAATCCTCGGTTATTTTCTCACCGCATGAAACGCAGAAACCTGCCCGACTGCTCATTTGCTTTCCACATCTCTTGCAGTATAGGATAGACATATAACCACCTCCCAAATTAAACATTCCATCCACTTGGGTTTTAATAATAATACTACATTCTTTTCAAAAAATGTAAAAATTGTCGTGAATTGTATTCCTGGTGTCGTGAATTGCAAAAAAACGGTTATCTGTAAGCCTTTCAGCCTATCAGATAACCGTTTTTTTATTATTTAACTTTACCGCACAGCTACTTCATTATCATAATAGATGTCATATATTCTTTGCTGTCACTGCTTATCCTCATAACAGCACCGTATTT
Organism: uncultured Clostridia bacterium; assembly: GCA_947589485.1. Taxonomy (GTDB): domain Bacteria; phylum Bacillota; class Clostridia; order Oscillospirales; family Acutalibacteraceae; genus UBA1213. Next base: position 10,319 of record CANQBK010000058.1, read on the forward strand.
ATCAAGAGAGGTGCGTATATTTTTCAGTCCGTAGCCATGATTCTTTTTATCCGCCTTAGACGTATATTTTTCCACCTCATTTATTTCCACACAATCGACCTCATCTTGTATACTGTTGCTTATATTGATCATTCTCTGTAAAGCCGTTTGCCTGAATTGAATATTGATATACCGTTTATCGACCTCAGGTATTTTTCTGCAAGCCTCGATAGCATTATCAAGAAGATTTGAAAATACAGAACATATATCTATCGCTTTCCATTCAAGTCCTCCGTCTATAACACCGGTTATTGTCAGTTTTATACCGCTCCTGTCGAACTCCGTAAGTTTTGACGTAATAATGGAATCCAACATTTCATCTCCTGTTACTATCTTTGGAGATAATGACGATATTTTGCCGCAAAGCTCATTTATATATGCTTCCGCCTCCATATATTTATTTTTACTCATCAATTCCGAAATAATACTCAGATTATTTTTTATATCATGCCTAAATGCACGGGTGTCCTCCTGCGCTTCACGGTATATATTTGCCGCCACAAGCTCCGCTTCAAGAAATCTTTCATTTCGTATCCGCAGTTCATTGTAATAATTGCTTTTCAGATTAGTAAATATCAGTATCGGCATAAATACAGAAAATGTTAATGTTACCAGATTTTGTAAAAAATACGCTAAAAAATATTTGTCTGAGGAAAATATAACAGACATATCAGAATTTTCGTATGTTTCATGCAAAACTGATAACAAATATGTATATATAATATACAAAATTACATCAAATTTACCTAATTTAATAAAAATACTGTATCTTGTAAAATTCATATAAATATACACGCCAAGAGCACAAATAATTATTGTAAGAAATAAATTTGACAAAAAAGAATTATAAACGCCGAAATACTTCAAACAATTATATATTGGAAATGAAATATTTACATCAAGACACGCTACAGCACACGCACACAGGCAATAATAGCCGTATAATTTTTTTTTTTAGCTTTCGGTATATCATTTACTTTGATAATAATTAACGGGAAAATACCAAAAAGTAATCCCATAATCAAAATAAGCTGAATTACATCATTATAATATATAATGGACAAGACAAAAAATACCCCGACAATTCCCTCTGCCGCCAAGCCCAGCAAAACACATCTTTTTGTAAGGCTGATCTCCTGAGCAACAAAGCTCTGCATAAAAATAATAATAGTCAAATACATAGGATATATGTATATATAGGACATTATAGAATTAATCATAGTGCCTCCCTATCGACAAATGCCGTCAATGCCGCTCTAAATTCCGTTTCCTTCGACCTGCTGATAGGAATAAATGTACCTCCCAATACCTTTACATTTCTGCCATTGATTCCTATGACCTTTAAAAGAGATACTATATAGCTTCTATGAATACGAAAAAAGCCGTCTGACCGAAGCAGATTTTCAAGATCGTTAAGTTTTTTTCGCATCTGATAATTTCCTGACACGGTATAAATAACGACATTCTGATTTTGCGACTCGATATAAATTATATCCGAATGCTTTATACGGTACTCTCCGTCACTGCTTTTTACCCATAGATATTTTTCATTATTCATTTTTTTGATAACATAATCTATGACGCATGATATATCAACAGCAGATACCGGCTTTGTGAGATACCTCAGTGCATTAACCTTATAACCGTCGAGTGCATATTCTATATGTCCGGTCAGAAAAACAATATATACGGTTTCGCTTAATTCTCTCAACTTTTCTGCTATGGAAATACCGTCAAGCTCCGGCATTTCTATATCGAGAAACACTATATCAAAACCTATCTGTTCAAAGCTCCTCAAAAGTTCCGCACCATTTGAAAATTCATAACTTATAATGTCAAGACTATTATAAAATTTATCAATAATATCGGCAACTTGATTAATAAAAATTTTTTCATCATCACAGATTGCAATTTTCATAATTAGTCTTACACCGCCGTCACTTTTTTTAAATAACTCTACAAGAATAATATATCATAACTTGAATAAATTGTCAAATTATACAACATTAAGCATATATTACCATACATTAAGAAGAATAGTATATAAAAAAATAGTTTTGCCATATCACTCAACGGAAATGCCGGAATTTAATAATGAAAAAACACAGGATTAAATTAATCGAATCTATATAATTAATTTTATAAATTTTTTATTTACAATATCTACATTTTGACGGTCACAATTATTAATACATTTTACCCATTCCTGCTTTTTTTAAATGTAAAAAAATAAGATGAATACAGGGAAGCACCATGTGTTCAAGTGGAACTTGCAAAGCGTTTTTCAGATGTATAGCATCTTGTATTTATCAACCATCCGGTTTATAATAAGGTATAGTAATGGAGGTGCGTGGTGACAACATCAGATATGATTAGGCAATTATGTGAGAAAATGAATATTAGTTTGGCTGAACTTTGCAGGCGAATTGGGCAGACACCGCAAAACTTTAATAAAAAACTGAAACGCGGCACAGTCTCTTTTGAAGAGATGATGGCGATTGCGGACGCGCTGGACGTTGAGTATGAGCAAGTATTTGTTTTGCCGGACGGTAGTTCGATAAAGACGGGAAGAAACTGCGAGGAATGATTATGATAAAAAACCAAGAGGTAGGAACATTTCTTATGCTGTTCATTAGAAATGGATATGTTTTGAATTTCTCTACTAATGATTTTGACATATTTACAACAAACAGCATTGGGAAGTCACTATATGCAAAATATGCACTTTTAAAGTGAAAGTCTCTTAATGCAAATTTAAGTAGCGCATCTGAAGAAAATAGAATGAAATTGATTTCTGATTTATTTCATTATTATGAAAATGATCTTTATTGGAGTAGTAGTATCTCAAGGTACGATGAAAGATATGCCCGTATTTATCTGAAATGTAAAGCTCTTATGGACAGATTGGACGGGATCCCATCTGTCATTGCAAAGACGGCTGATAATTTAAAATATAAGTTCTCAAGTGAATACATATCTCAGCAAATTAAATTGATGGTTTCTATGCAATCAACAAATCAGACAAATGACATCCGGAATGGCAAAGTTGCTGTAAAACAATTTTAGAGGACCGGGGTATGGCATTGAGCAAAACAGACGACGTTCCGCAGCTTACGGGAAAAACAATGTATGAATTGAATTTGTTACCAACAAATGTACAAGAAACGGATCAGGGTGCAGATGCAATAAAGACGGTTTTGGGAAACTTAAAAGCGATACCATATACCGACAGGGGCATTAGACGTATTTCCTGTTCTGTCGTGCCATGTGGGGACATTGGTATTTATTTCACGTTCCCTCTCCTGTGGTCAGCACGACAAAATTTTTTCACGTTAATGGTACGGTTAAAACGGTTGATTTGTTATTTTTACAGTATAAAATAATTGTACATTTTCCACACGCTTGTCGATGTTATGACGCAGAACGGCAAGCATAAAACCGGAAATAAGGTTAGCTGCTGAAACTGACTTTCTTTCCTTGCCTATAAATCCCAAAAGGTGATTTATATTTTTGAAATTCAAAAAACATTGGACTTAGTTAAAGCCTGATCCTGCTCTTCCTTAATAGTCAATAAAATTCATATAAAACATAACTATTTTTCAGTTTCCGCCTAATTGTCCATTTTCGACAGCTTTTAGGCGGTTTTTTTATCTTCCTTTTTCGGACAGTTTCATTTATATTTACTCTGTTTAGAGTAATATATAATTTAACAATTTTGACTTAGGTATATTCAAATAAAAGAATATGGACAAAATAAATAAGATAAATAAAAATTATGGAGGAAATATAATGAATGATCTAATATTAACAAAAGAAAAAATAGATGAATTTAAAAATTATCTTAAATTAGAAGAAAAAAGTGAAAACACTATCGAAAAGTATATACGTGATATTAAGGCATTCAGGCAATATATAGGCACGCAAATAGTAACAAAAGAACTGGCAATAGCGTATAAAGAAAATCTGCTGTCAACCGGCTATGCGATCCGTAGCGTCAATTCGATGATTGCATCACTGAATAGTTTTTTTGCTTTTCGTGGCTGTGGGTATCTGAAGATAAAAACCATTAAGGAACAGAGGCAAATTTTCTGTTCGGAAGAAAAAGAATTGACGAAAGAAGAATATACTCGTCTGCTTAATGCTGCTGAAAACAAGCAAAATAAACGCTTGAATCTGATTTTGCAAACCATTTGCGGGACAGGTATTCGTGTAAGTGAGTTAAAGTTCATTACGGTTGAAGCAGTCAAAAAAGGTGAAGTATTTGTTTTCTGTAAGGGCAAACGCAGAAGTGTTTTTATTGTCAAAGCACTCCAAAAGAAACTTTTGAAATATGCCGCTAAACAAAATATTGAATCGGGCTGTATTTTCATTACCCGAACCGGCAAGCCTGTCAGCCGTTCAAATGTATGGAGAGATATGAAGAAACTTTGTAAAGATGCAAATGTAAATCCGGATAAAGTATTTCCACATAATCTCCGCCACCTGTTTGCAAGAGTATTCTATGGCATTGATAAGGATATTGCAAAGCTTGCTGATATTCTCGGTCACAGCAGTATCAACACAACTCGTATATATATTATTTCAACGGGTACAGAACATCGTCAGCGTATGGAGAATATGAAACTTGTGGTATAAAAATTGCCCTGCCATAAGGCAGAGCAACATAATTGTCATTATGTATTCATTTGTTGTGATAACGAATCATTTAACAACAAAAAATGACATAACAATTCAAGCTCTATCAACTGTTTTTTAAAAACACAGTTGGCAGGGCTAAACTTGTTATGCCGGTATAACAAAATATTATGTTTTTTGATAAATTTTAAATAATATCGACAAAAATGTATTGACTTTTTTAATGAATAGTGGTAATCTAAATATGTATTAGTGTTTAGAATTAACACTTGATTTATTGTTTTGAATACATAATGACAATTATGTATTTAGGAGGGTATCAACTTGTCAACGATATTTAATTATAATCAAACTGTGAGT
>CANQBK010000059.1 GCA_947589485.1 uncultured Clostridia bacterium
GGCGTAAGTTAATATACCCATAGTCAAAAGTTTCGCTCAAGCCTTTTCAAAGGCTTGCGGATTCCAAAGGCAGAGCCCTTAACTTTCAATTCGTTTCACTTGTTCTTAACTTAAAAAAGAGTATATGAATGTAGCGGCGTGGGGCCTTTGACGGCTCCGCGCCGCAAATCGACAGTGTGGGCACCGCACCTTGACCGAAACTTTTGACTATGGGTACATAAACTTATTGCGCGCGAACGTACTTATATCTTTCAGTACGAGTGAGCGGAGCGAACGACAACGCGAATCGCCTTTGACGGCTCCGCACCGAATGTTTTTGGTCATATTGTCATTAAATTAAACATCGAGCTTATCTATCGTATACCCCATTTGCTCCCATTTGGTAAGAAGTTCGTCAAGAATATCGCAGTTTGTTTTTGATGTGCTGTGTAAAAGTACAATCGCTCCGTTGTGTATTCTCGGTATGAGCTTGTCAAATGCTTCCTGTTTTGTCGGTTGTTTGTCATTGTACCAGTCAACGTAGGCAAGGCTCCAAAATATTGTTTTATAGCCCATTGATTTTGCCATTTCAAGATTGCTTTCACTGAATTTGCCCTGAGGAGGTCGGTAGAGCTTTTTCATTTTTTCGCCTGTAATTTTCGTGTAAAGGTTCTCCAGTTTGGTAAGCTCCTCTTTAAACGATTTTTCGTCGGCTATCGCAGACATATCGGGATGTGTAAAAGTATGGTTGCCGACTGTGTGTCCCTCGGATACCATTCGTTTTACAATGTCGGGAGATGTTTCCATAAAGTTTCCGACAAGGAAAAACACTGCCTTTACGTTATGCTTTTTCAGTGTGTCAAGAATTTTTTCCGTGTAACCGTTTTCATAACCCGCATCAAATGTAAGGTATATTGTTTTTTTATTTGTATTTCCAAGATAATACGCATTAAACTTTGCAAGCTCATCGACAGAAGCATTTCCGGTAGGCGCCTCCCCGTCATTTTGAAAACTAAGTCCCCAGTTTACGTCTGTACTTACGGCGGATATGGAATTTTGATTATAACCCGTTGCTGTAAATATCACGGCGCTTAAAATCAGAACGGCTGACAATGCCAACGCAACAGTCCTTTTCTTGATGATAAAATACAAAAGTACCGCCCCCTTAATTATTAATAGGTATGCGGTACTTTTAATTTTAATTCATATACAGCCTATTATGTGTTTAACGGCAACACAATCTAAAAATTGAATGTTAAGGGCTCCGCCCTTAAAAACCTGCCAAAGGCTCTGCCTTTGGAATCCGGCAGCTTTTTTAAAAAAAAGCTGCGCAAAAAACTTGACTCCGGATTACATAAACTTATTGCGCGCGAATGTAGTTTTGGCTTGCAGTACGAGCGAACGGAGTGAGCGACAACGCGAATTGACAGCGCAGGCACTGCGCAACGCGAATTGACAGCGCAGGCTCGGCACCGCCAAGCCGGTGTGAATTTATATATTACTTTCGGTTATTTTGCTTTTGTCTATAAGATAGCGAACAAGAATAGATGGTGAATTGTCATCTTCCGAATCGTATGTTCCGCCGTTTACTATTAGTTTCTTTATCTTTATAAAATATTCGTCCATTACATCTGCGGCGGCAGACAACATATACTCATATACGGACGCACTTACTTTAGAATTGTAAAAACTCGATGTCATTTTGTAATATACAAGCATATTCTCCGTGTCAAGACTGAATGCTCCGTCCGATAAACCGTTATTTATAACACAAAGCGCCAACGCCATATCTCCTGCACGGTCTTTGTCAACTTGAACCGGAACAATGGAATAAAGTGTTATAAGCATTTTTGACGCGTCAACCGTGAACAGAAAATTCATTTCGGCGTCCTTTCCACTGACTGAACATTTGACACAAAGACTTTTATCATTCTTTTCAAAATCAATGTCGTTCCGTTCAAGCATTTTGCATAAAGAAGTATATGATTGCCACGCTTTTGTTCCCGTAATGGTCATAAAAAAATTCTCCTTTAATTATGTTAGTTTATTTTTACTTTTAAAATTATAAAACATTAGCGTACTTTAAGTATATTATTATAATATTTGTCCAAATCGGCTTTAAGATATTTATAACATATAATATACAAATAAACAATAGAATTTTGACATTTTCAAAAATTAATTTGACAAAAGGGTAAAATTTTTACCTCATTAGTGATTAAAAATATATCAATTGAAATGATTACATCATTATAAATTTGTCAATAATTAATTTGCAGTCATTTACAAGCAGTTATAAAAACATATATACCGTAAAATTTGTAATTTAACGGTGCCGCTGTCAATTATTACGCAAATATGGGGGATAATATTATGATAAAGGGAATAAATCATAGCATTATTGAGGTAAATGAAACCGGCAGTGAATATTATGAGCGTGCAATTTTGGTAATAAAACCGGAATATGCCTCCGTTCAGCGAACCGTGTTGGAAAAAGAGGCTCACGCACTTTTAAACGAAATGGGTGCGCCGTCATCATTTAAAATAAAAAAAACGCGTATTAAAGCATTTTTAATATCAGCGGCTTCTGCGGCAGGGGGAGCATTAGCTGCAACACTTGTCTTTATAATATAAGTACCCGATAAGAATTTTATACCATATTCGTTCATAAGAATGGATATGGTATTTTGTTTTTTGAAGGTGACTGTATGAAACTGCTGCAAAAAAATTTTTGGATAATCAGTGCTTTTGCCGTTTTCGGGTTTGGTACAGTGCTTACCCTGTCATACGGTTTGTCGGACAAAGCGGCATGGAGCATTTTGGTATCCTGCATAAGAGAAACTCCGTGGGAGTATATCAAACCGTTTGCAATTGTATATATTTTTTGGGTTTTTATAGAGCTTTCATATATTCGCCCGTCATTGTTAAGGTTTGTGTGCGCCAAAATTCTTTTTCTTCACTTTTTTGTTTTAATCTCCTTTTTAATGTTAAAATACATTCCTTTTACAGAAATAAAATATTATATAATATTTGCGGTATTGCTGGTTTCTCAATATTTATCGTACAAGCTGTATATGAGCGGAAAAAGATGTGATTGCTTTTTTGTGCCGCTTATAATATCGTTTGCAATACTTTTCTTTATGCTGCTTATATTCAGTGTACACCCTCCGAAGTGGATTTTATAAATACAAAAACAGCTTACGCGCCTGACCTTTTATTGCCGCTAAAATTATTATATAACATTTCTCGGCACTGAAAATACGGGAATTTTCTACTTTTATCAAGATTTAGTAGATATAATCCGTTGAAAATAAAATTCCTTTCAAAATAATGATTATTAACGCTAAAAACCTCCGTTTCTTACAAAAACGGAGGTTTTGTTAATTTATACGGCTTCCTTATTCTGCCGTTCTTTTTGTGATTTGATTACTTTCATACGGGAGAACTCTTCCCTATCCTTTTCGTCAAGAGCATCGGAAATAAATTTGACTGCGGCTTCAAAACGCGGAATCATAATGTTTTTCAAGGCGTTTGCCCGTTTCTGCGTTTTCTTTATTGCATCTGCAAGACGGTACACGCTGTTTTCAACTTCGGCAAGGTCTGCGGTAAGCAGTTTTACCTCACGGAAACAAATGTATGCCTCGTCAAAGTTTTCGTTTGTTGAATCAAGACCGTAGTACAATTTCGGTTCTTTTTCCTCATCAAGCGTTACAATCGGAATTTCAACACCCATTACACTTCTGTATGAAACCTTTAGGGAATTTTCCTCGGGAATTGATTTTGCTATGTCATCAATATATCCGAGTGTAATATTTGCCTTTTGCAGTGCAAGATATGCTTTGCTGTATGTCACATCTATTTTGTCCTGTATTTCCGACGCCTTGTCAATAAGGGTCATCATTTCCCGAACAAGAATATTACGTTTCTTGTCAAGAAGCTCATAACCCGTTTTGGCAAGCGCAAGGGATTTTTTTGACGAAATAAGGTTGCCTTTTGTCGGTACGGCTTGAACAGCCATTCAGTTGTCACCTCCGTGTGGAGAAATCATACGTCGTCATCGTTTTTTTCAGGAGAATTATTAATAGCGGAAAAATTCAACTGTTCTTTGTCGGTTATATAGTATTTGTCAAGCAGTTCATCGTCAACACGGTCAAGCTCGGTTCTCGGAAGTGTGGACAACAGCTTCCAGCCCAGATTAAGGCTCTGCTCAATACTGCGGTTTTCGCTGTAACCCTGATTTACAAAATACTGCTCAAACAGCTTGCCAAATTCTATATACTTCTTATCAATGGGTGAAAGCTCCTCTTCGCCGATTACTGACGCAAGCGAACGTGCATCTTGTACCCTTGCGTATGCGGCAAATAACTGGTTTGCAAGCGGCTGATGGTCAGCTCTTGTATATCCCTCGCCTATACCGTCTTTCATAAGTCTTGACAAAGATGGAAGTACGGATACCGGCGGATAAAAACCCTGTCCCTCAAGCTGACGGTCAAGAACGATTTGTCCCTCGGTTATATATCCGGTAAGGTCGGGAACAGGATGTGTAATATCGTCGTTCGGCATTGTAAGTATAGGTATTTGCGTAACAGAGCCTTTGCTTCCCTTAATCATACCGGCACGTTCGTACAGCGACGCAAGATCCGAATAGAGATAACCCGGAAAGCCCTTACGTCCGGGAATTTCGCCTTTGGACGATGAAAATTCTCTAAGAGCTTCGGCATAAGACGTCATATCCGTCATAATTACAAGAACGTGCATATCGCACTCAAAGGCAAGGTACTCCGCCGCAGTAAGGGCGCATCTTGGAGTAAGTGTACGTTCTATAATAGGGTCGTTTGCAAGGTTCAAAAACATTACAACTCTTGACAAAACGCCGCTTTCCTCAAAGCTCCTGCGGAAATAATCCGCAACATCGTTTTTAACGCCCATAGCCGCAAAAACAATACCGAATTTGTTGTCTTCGCCGTCCGATATTTTTGCCTGACGCACAAGCTGAACCGCAAGCTCGTTGTGTTTCATACCGGAACCCGAAAAAATCGGCAGTTTTTGACCTCGTATAAGAGTTGTAAGAGTATCTATCGTGGAAATGCCGGTATTGATGTAGTTCCTTGGATAAACCCTTGAAACAGGGTTCATTGGAGTACCGTTAACATCGGCTTTTTTTACGGGATAAACATCGCCCAAGCCGTCTATCGGAGTGCCGACGCCGTTAAATACACGTCCCATAATTTCCGGCGCAAGAGCAAGCTCCATTGGGTGAGCTTTAAGACGTGTTCTTGTGTTGTCGAGAGAAATGGACTTTGTGCCCTCAAATACCTGCACAACAACACGCTTGCCCTCAATCTGAACTATTCTTCCGTGGCGAACCGTACCGTTGCTTAAACGAATGTCAACCATTTCTTCGTTTGAAACGTTTTCAACGTCATCAAGTACAATAAGGGAACCGTTGATTTCCTTAACGCCGACATAATCAAGAATCATTCATTTCACTTCCTCTTTGAATTTATTGTAAATTAAAAATCCGTACCAACGCAGAATGTTAATTTGTAAGCGTTGCAAGTGCATTGTCAATATCGTTTATAAGCTCGTCAAACAGCTCCGGTTTGCTGTTCGGTATGTCATATTTCATTTTTGCGAGCCTTTCAAACAGCCCCAAATCCATAATGCTCGAAATCGGTATTGCCGCAGCAATTATATGTTTGGCTTTGGAGTAAAGATGAAGTATGGCTTTCATCATGAGCTTTTGCTTTTGAAGCGGAACGAATGTATCATCGGAATGGAAAGCATTCTGCTGAAGGAAACCGACCCTTATAGCCTTGGCAGTTTCTATAACCAGCTTTTGTTCGTCGGGCAAAACGTCCGAACCTATCAGCTTTACAATTTCCATAAGTGTGCTTTCCTCATGAAGGATAGCCGTAATCATATTCCTGTATTTGATAAAATCCTCACCCAGATTGTCCCTGAACCACGGGTCAAGATCCGTAAAATATTCGCTGTAACTGTCCATCCAGTTTATTGCGGGGTAATGTCTTGAATATGCGAGTGATTTATCCAGCGCCCAAAAGCACCGTGTAAAACGCTTGGTGTTTTGCGTAACGGGTTCCGAAAAATCCGAACCCTGCGGAGAAACCGCCCCGATTATAGTTACGGAGCCTTCGCCGCCTCCAAGAGTGTCCACACGTCCGGCACGCTCGTAAAACTCGGAAAGTCTTGACGGCAGATATGCAGGAAAGCCTTCTTCGGCGGGCATCTCTTCAAGACGTCCCGAAATTTCCCTCAGAGCCTCCGCCCAACGTGAGGTCGAATCCGCCATAATCGCCACATGGTAACCCATATCGCGGTAATACTCCGCAAGGGTAAGTCCCGTATAAATGGAAGCCTCACGGGCAGCAACGGGCATATTCGACGTGTTTGCGATAAGTACGGTACGGTCGGTCATAGGACGTCCGGATTTCGGGTCGATAAGCTCGGAAAACTCGTCGAGAACCTGGCTCATTTCGTTGCCGCGTTCGCCGCATCCCACATATACAATAATATCGGCGTCGCACCATTTTGCAAGCTGGTGCTGTGTCATTGTTTTTCCCGTGCCAAAACCTCCCGGAATAGCCGCCGTGCCTCCCTTTGAGATTGGGAACATAGTGTCGATTACACGCTGTCCCGTAATAAGGGGGACAGTTGCGGGAAGTCGGTTCAAACACGGGCGTGCTGTTTTTATAGGCCATTTTTGGCACAATGTCAGCTCGTGTTCCTCACCCTTATCGTCTTTGAGGGTAACTATTGTATCCATCAGTCTATACTTGCCGTTGGGTTCAACCTTTGTAACGGTACCGCTCAAATTCGGCGGCACCATAAAGCGATGCTCAATAATAGCGGTTTCGGGACAGGTGGCATATATCGCACCGCCGTCAAGCCGATCCCCGACCTTGACCTTTATCTTTACGTTCCAGTATTTGTCAAGATCAAGCGAAGAAACCGAAGCACCCCTTGAAATGAACGAACCGCTTTGCTCCTCAATGGCTTTAAGCGGACGTTCTATTCCGTCAAAAATATTGTCTATAATACCGGGACCCAAAAGTACGTTCATCGGTGTTCCCGTACCGTAAACGGGATCGCCCGGTTTAAGACCTGTTGTTTCCTCATAAACCTGAATTGTGGTCAATTTATCGTTTATTCCGATAATTTCACCGACAAGACGGGAGTCGCCGACATAAACCATTTCCATCATAGAAAATGTTCTTGTGTTCCTGACGGTAACAACAGGACCGTTTATACCATAAATAACATCGTTTGTTGCCATTTGAACTCATCCCATCTTTTGAATTAATCAATTACGCTCAGACCCGAGTTTGCATAGAACCATTCGTGCTGCTCCTCAAGTCCGGTATCAAGTGTTTCGTCAACAAGCAGTCCCAGCTTTTTGCTCAGTCCCGTTATGCCGCCGATAATAATTTCGTTGGATTCTTCTATTTCACACTTTCTTCCGAAAGCCTCAGATATAATGTCCTTGTGTTTTATATCCTTTTTGTTTACAAAAATAATCACATCGTCCGAGTTTAGCTTTTCGGAAATGATTTTCGCGCTTTTGCCGAGCAGGGAAAGATATTTGTCCGTTTCGGTAAAGGCAATCAGTTTTTCCTTTGCTTTTTCAAACACCTTTTCCGAAATTTCTTTTCTTTTTATAAATATTTTCTCCTTGCTCTCTCTTTCAGCTTTTGAAAGATCGGCGGCAATTTCGGTATTAACGCGCGCCATCTTCCTTTGAATAAGGGTATAAGCCTCTTTCAGTCCCTCAGCCTCCGCCTTATTCAGTTCTTTTTCCTTAAAATCTTCGGCTTCGGACCTGATTTTTGTTCGCTGTTCCTCAGCGTATTTTTCTATCGCCTTTAAAAAATTATCAGTTTTACTTACAGTATCAGGCATATTGCCACCTCCGCAGGCATTTAGATTTTAACGCCGATTGCTTCCCGTACATAACGGGTTATCGAGTCTTTTGCACGACCGTTGCCGTGTCTGTCGGGAATTTCGACGATAAGGGGCTGCTTACGGTTGAGCTTAAGGTCATACACAAGCTCCGGACAGAGCTGCACAAGACGTTCTGTCATAAGTATAACCGCAATGTCTTCCATATCCATAGCTTTTTTCAGGGTATCCCTTACTTCTTTGTCCTCGTGTACGACAACACCGTCTATACCGGCAAGGTGCATACCCATCATTGTGTCAACATTGTCGCTTATTAAATAAAATTTCATAAGCTCACCAACCTTTAAATCACAACTTATTGATTATAAGTATCGAAACAAGAAGACCGTAAAGCGCAACGCCTTCACCGAGCGCAACGAAAATCAACGCTTTACCGAAAGCCTTGGGGTCCTCGCTGGTTGCTCCGATTGCCGCAGGAGCCGCATTGCCTACCGCAATGCCTCCGCCTATGCCCGATATACCCGTTGCCAGTGCCGCACCGATAAGACCAAGACCGATGTCGCTTCCTGCACTTGCCGCAGCAGCATCACCGTTAGCGGCAAAGGCGGTAAGCGAACCCAACAAGCATACCGTTCCGACAACTACAAAAGCCGCAATTTGTCTTGTTACGGCGCTTTTTCTGGAACGCTTTCTCAAAGAAACAGTTCTGTAAGCATAGTAAACCGAGCCGACAAGAAATACAACGGGTACAAGCAATAATACATAGTCTAACATAATAAAATCCTCCAAAATTATATTTTTAATATCCTTACAAGTATTAATGTTTTATGTTGTTTTTTGCAACGACAGGCGTAAACGGACGACCGTTACCGATATAAAATCTGCTGAAGATTTCGTAATAGTCAAGTCTTAATACCTGTATTGCCACAAGCAGCGCTTCAAGCGCCATTACTATACCGTTGCCGATTATGACAACAACTGTATATCCGATTCCGCCAACCATTTCGGCAAGCGTAAATACGACTGTCATCATTCCGGCGTGTACAAGAATATATGCTCCGACACGAAGGAATGACATTGTATTGGTAAGGTAGCTCAAACACATTTCAAAAAGCTCAAAAAAGCTCTGAACACAATATTCGCCCCATTTTTCGGGCTGCCATTTCTTTTTGCGTTCCGCAAGCCTTCCAAGAGGTTCTCGCATATACATAAACAACAGCGGCAATATTATAAGGCACGCCGTATACGCAAAATTCATAACGGCAATTCCGAGGAACATTTGACAAACCAAACCTATTACAAGCGATACATAAAATACAAAACCGGCAATGCCGTTCGGCCCGAAAAATGCGCTCTCAAAATCCCGACGTCTAAGCGATGAGAAAATATTCATAAGCATAACAATCGCTATTGTAACAAATCCCAACGCAACCGAACCGTAAATTATCATATTAATGGTTTCGGAACTCATAACGTCCACGAGCTTGCCGTCGATTCCGAACAGCAGTTTGTAAACGGGATTGAGCGCCTCCTCAAAGCCGAACACGGAACCGTAAATAAATCCGAATATCATACCCGATATTCCGCACGGCACGAGTATCCTGCCTATTTCCATTTTTTTGAACTTCCACATAAGAGCGCCGACTATTGCCACCACAAGCCCTTGCCCGACATCTCCGAACATTATTCCGAAAAACAGTGTATAGGTAAGGGCAACAATTGCCGTTGGATCGGTTTCGTTGTAACAGGGCAGTCCGTACATTTTGACATAAAATTCATAAAGCCGTATAAACGGCGGATTCTTCATTATTACGGGCGGCGAAAGTTTTATTTCGTCCTTTCCGTCGCTTAAAGAATACTCTACGCTCCGTATCCCGTCGAGCTGCCTTGTAAAGAAATCCTCGTTTTCGGCGGGTATCCACCCCACAAGGATAAAGCTCTTGTTATATTTGTAAACATATCGCTTTATCTCGTTGTAAGAGTCAAGCTCTGTCAGCTTGCTGTAATACATTGAACATTTTTCTTTTTCCGCTTTCCAAAAAATCTCTATAAGATGTTCGGAACGTTCCAAATCCTTTTTTAGCTGCTCCAGATTTTTTCTGAGCTGTACTATAAAGTTGTCGGGTGTTCCGGCAATTTCGGGAATATCCAGCTTTTCAAAATACAGCGAAGAAAAAACACGGTCGATTTCCTGTTTCTGGTCGGGAGGGGAAAAGTACGCTCCCCAGTAATGAGTTTCGTCTTTTGTACAGGGGAAAAACAGAACATAAGGATTATCGGAATATTTTGACAGTTTTTCGTAGCCTTCAAGCGGTATGCGTCCGAAAGTCGGGTTAATGTACCGACAATTCATTATTTCGGTAAAGTTAATGTTTTTCCCGACAAAATGCCCCACTTGGTCTATTGTCCTTTTGCAGTTGTCGATTTCCTGCTCTATGCTGAGTTTTTCGTTCAGCATTTTTTCGACCTTGGAAACAAAAAATTTCACATACTTTAATACTCCGTTTGATGAAACCGTAAAATTTTTCAGCTTTACATATTTAAGCTCCAAATTCGCAAGCTCCGCTGTATTCTTTAGGTTTTGCAAAGGCGCGGAATAAGGGTTGTTTGCCGCTATCGGCGTAAAGCTGCCGGTGTTGGAGTAAAACGACATTGCATCGTCGGGGTGGAACATTTGGGAATCGCCGCAAAATTTAACGACCCTTTCAAGCTCCGACATCATACCGATAATACTTATGGCTTTTACGGGTTTTACAGACACATGCTCACCTCCTTATTAAATTTCATCTGACAAGCAGCCTTTGCTTTTCGTCGGCGGAAATGCCGTAGCGTGTGCCTTCAATTATGTTTATGATGTTGTGCAGTTCTATCTCTTTAAGATAAATATATGAAATCATAACTATTGCGGGATTGGACGAAAGCCTTAAATGATGCTTGCAGTACATACTCAAAAGCGCGTCGGTAATTTGCGATTGAGCGTTATATTGCAGCTTTGACATCAGCTTGCCCAAATATGTCGAACGCGAAAGCTCAAAGACCTCGCGAACGCTATCCGCTTTGCAAAATTCATCTATTGTTTTCGGCTTCAGCTTTCCGTAAGGGATAAGCATAGGCTTTATTTTTTCGGCAGGCAGCTTATAGTATTTTTTGAGCCGTATAATGGTAGCCATATTTTTTACGTCCAAAATGGAGTTGAACAAGTCGCTCAGCTCTCTGCTGTCCTTTTTGTTACGGGAGCCTGATACCGATTCGATAATCTTTGCGTAGTTTTGACTGTTAAGTTCAAGCTCCAACTCGGAAATATTTATGCGTTCACCCTCACGGGGCTTGAATTTTTGAAGAACCGAATAATATTTGCTTCCTTTCAGCACAGCAAGAATATCGTCATAGGAGCGGGCGTTTGCCAACTTTTCAAGACTTATTTTTGTGAATTTGTCGAGTGACAGCGGAACCGAATATATATACTCGTCGGGCTTCCCGATATTTATAAGCGTGAGGCACCGTATTATCTGTTGGATTTCCATATTTGATATGATAAATTCCGCAAATACCATTGACTTATCGCTGGCATAGCGTGACAGAGCAAAAACGTCGTAATATATATTCTGTCTAAGTATAGGTTCAAGCTGACCTCGGTGGACATCGTTTTCGTCAAGCCCCGTAAGCGCAAAGCCGTAATTTGTTTGAGCCTTAAGGTATGCCGCTATTTCAGACACGGTTTTACAGTCAAGAAGCTGGCGGTAATCCTTTTCGCTCAGGCACTTTCCGTACATTGCACGGGCTTTTGCAAGAATTGCGTTTGATGACTTTGATGACGGCATATTGACACCTTTCCTTTCCGAAGATTATTATTTCCCGGTAAGATACCCGTCATTATTGCCCGACAACACGGCTGACGATACCGTCAACCCATTCGTCACCGTTTTCGGAGTATGCCCTTTCAAGTTTTTGAATAATCGCCTCGTTTTTTTCTTTCAAGAGCTTAAGCCTTTCATCGGCTTTTTTGCGTGCAGTCTGCCGGTTGATTTCAATTCGCTTTTTTGCACGCTCAAGATAATCATTCTTGATTTTTTCCTTGGTTATGATTATCTGCTGTTCATAGTCGATTTTGCTTTTGATGGCTTCGTCCGTAATGTCACGGGCTTTTTTGTCCATATCGACAATTTTTGAAATCATATCCTCCACGGGATTTACACCTCCTTACAAAAAACATAGGTATAGTGAAGAAAGGGAAGCCCATTCTTCCTACACCTATTTCTGAATGTTATTATACTATCGGTTCGCGAAATTTACAATCGACAAATTAAGCAAGATGTTTGAACCGTTAAAACAATAAACTTATCAAATTTGACAAAAATAAATTTCAAAACTGTACTACAATAACATTTTTGCCTGTAAAAATTATAGTATAGACAATAATTTGGTTCTGTTATCATAATAATAAGCTAACGTTTGAAAATATATCAAGTCATTATTATGTTAATTTTTAAGGCTTTGCATAGGTGCGGGAATACGCCCGCCGCGATTTATAAATTTTTCGGGAGATTTCCTGTTTATATCCATAATCGGACCTCGTCCCAGCAATCCGCCGAAGTTAAGCTCTTCTCCGCTTTTTTTGCCTATTGCCGGAATAAGGCGAACAGCGGTGGTTTTTGAGTTTACCATACCTATTGCCGCTTCGTCCGCAATAATTCCCGATATAATCTCGGCACTTGTATCGCCCGGAACGGCTATCATATCCAGTCCGACAGAGCATACAGCGGTCATCGCCTCCAGCTTTGTCAAAGTAAGCGATTTACTTCTTGCCGCATCTATCATACCGGCGTCCTCCGTAACGGGGATAAATGCGCCCGAAAGTCCGCCAACGTGTGAAGAAGCCATTACGCCGCCTTTCTTAACGGCATCGTTCAAAAGTGCAAGGCACGCAGTCGTACCGTGTGCGCCGCACTGCTCCAGACCCATTTCCTCCAGTATATGTGCAACAGAATCCCCTATTGCCGGAGTAGGAGCCAAAGAAAGATCGACTATTCCGAACGGTACGCTCAGACGTTTTGAAGCCTCTTTCGCCACAAGCTGACCTGTACGGGTAATTTTAAATGCGGTTTTCTTAACTATGTCGGCAACATCGGTAATGTTGCAATCTCCTGCTTTGGCAAGAGCGGCTCTTACCACACCGGGACCGGAAACGCCAACATTTATAACGCAGTCGGGTTCTCCGGGACCGTGGAACGCACCCGCCATAAACGGGTTATCTTCGGGAGCGTTGCAGAATACAACCAGCTTTGCCGCCCCTATGCAGTCACGGTCTGCGGTACGTTCTGCCGTCTGACGTATTATACGTCCCATTTTTTTAACGGCGTCCATATTTATTCCTGCTCTTGTGCTGCCGATGTTTACCGAAGAACACACCTTATCGGTAATGTCGAGTGCCTCCGGTATGCTTTCAATCAGGGAATAATCTCCGGGAGCAAAGCCCTTATGCACAAGCGCGGAATAACCGCCCACAAAGTTAACACCCGTTGTGTCAGCCGCACGGTTGAGGGCTTTTGCAAATTTTATCGGATTTTTTGTCGGGCAGGCTGCCGAAAGCATTGCTGCCGGAGTTACGGCGATTCTTTTGTGTATAATCGGTATGCCGTATTCCTTGCTTATATCTTCGGCTGTTCTGACAAGATTTTTTGCGTATCGGCAAATTTTGTCGTAAACCTTGTCACATGCCTTGTCTATGTCCCCGTCAATACAGTCCAACAGCGAAATTCCCATAGTTACGGTTCTTACGTCAAGGTTTTCGTTGTCTATCATATTGATGGTTTCAAGAATATCGTGTGAATTTATCATTTGTTATTGACCGTCCTTTTCGGGTAAAATCAAACAGTGTGCATTGCATTGAAAATATCTTCGTGCATAACATGAACCTTAACTCCCATTTCCTCACCTTTTTCGGTCAGGGTATCAACAAGTTGAGCAAACGGTACTGTACATTCTGTTATATCGACAAACATAATCATAGCAAACATACCCTGAAGAACCGATTGGGTAACTTCAATTATATTTGCGCCTGCTTCGGCGCATTTGTTGGAAATATTCGCAAGTATTCCCACGTTGTCCTTTCCGAGTACGGTAATTACAGCATTCATTAATAAATAACCTCCTAATTGGATTTACTTAAATTATCCTATTTTAAGACGATAATGTCAAGGCTTTTTGCCTATGGTTTTTGCTTATTTTATATTAACGTGCTTTTAATTTTGCGAGTATATAAATCACTAAAAAAATGTATATTATACATCATAAAAAAAAATTATAACACTTATTTATAATTTGTCTTTAAAAATGTTGGTATTTTTAGAATAGTATTAATGTTTAAAATATAAATTTGATGTGTTATAATTTAATTAACGGATTATGAACTAAAAATGAACAAAAAGGATCTTTAAAAATGAAATACAAGTATTTATCTGACAGCCATACCCACAGCAAATGCTCCTTTGACGGTAATGACAGCGTTGCCATGATGTGTGAAAAGGCGACGAATATGGGAATGTATTCGCTTACCGTTACCGACCACTGCGAATGTAACGATTACTTTAAGGAAAACCTGCGAGAGTCCGTTTTTTCGTCTGTTATTGAGATAATAAAAGCACGAGCGTTATACAACAGCAGACTGCGTGTTTATATCGGTATTGAGTTGGGACAGCCAAATCAAGATATAGATGCTTGTAGAGATGCTTTGTCGCTGACCGATTATGATTTTGTGCTTGGTTCACTTCATAATCTGAAAGGAGAAAAAGATTTTTATTATTTGGACTATACTCCCGAAACTGTTCCGAGTCTTTTGGAGCGTTATTTTGACGAAATGCTTGATATTGTCAAAATGAACAATTTTGATTCGCTTGCTCACATGACATATCCGTTAAGGTATATATGTGTTAAGCCGGGGTGTAAAGTAAATCTTAAAAATTACAGTGAAAAAATAGACGAAATTCTTGAATTGCTGATAAAGAATCAAAAAGCCATAGAGATAAATACGTCCGGTTTACGTCAGAAAATCGGAAAAATTCTTCCCGACGAATCCGTAATAAAACGTTTCAGAGAGCTTGGCGGAAAATATGTAACCTTAGGTTCAGACGCACACCGTTGGGGAGATATAGGTTCAGGAATAGAAACCGGTTTAGATATACTCAATAAATGCGGATTTACTCATTTTACCGTATTTGAAAAACGTGAACCGCACCTTTTGCCTATCTTATAATTCCTACGCCGCGCGAATTTAGTTTTGGGAACATAAACTTATGCCGCGCGGCTGTACTTTTTGTTTGCAGTACGAGCGAACGGAGTGAGCGATAACGCGAATTGACAGCGCAGGCACTGCGCAGTTAAGGGCTCCGCCCTTAAAAACCTACCAAAGGCTCTGCCTTTGGAATCCGC
>CANQBK010000060.1 GCA_947589485.1 uncultured Clostridia bacterium
AGTCCGGTGGACTGTTTTTCGGTGGGGAACCCACGCAAGGGGTTCCCCGTAATTTTTTGTTTTCTTTTTCTTAAAAATGATAGTTAAGGGCTCCGCCCTTAAAACCTGCCAAAGGCTCTGCCTTTGGAATCCGCAAGCCTTTGAAAAGGCTTGACCGAAACTTTTAACTATGGAAACATCAACTTATGCCGCGCGATTGTAGTTATGGTTTGCAGTACGAGCGAACGGAGTGAGCGACAGCGCGAATCGACGGTGCGGGCACCGCACCGCGAATTGCCCGCGCCGGCTCGGCGCCGCCAAAGGCTCTGCCTTTGGAATCCGCAAGCCTTTGAAAAGGCTTGACCGAAACTTTTAATTATGGATACATTAACTTATGCCGCGCGAATGTGCTTTATCGTTTGCAGTAAGAGCGAGCAATAGTGCAAATCGGGGGCGAAGTCGGTTATTCGGATTGCATATCACAGTAAGATTTAAAGGCAAATATGAAAGAAGGAAGTGAACATATTACCGCTATCTCTGCAAGTGTAGTGTTCGTGAAAGAACCTGTTTTCATGTGAAGCAGATTTTCTATTATTTTGCATACCGAATTGTCGTTTCCTAAAAAGGATACTATTGCCGCCGAAAAAAACAATACGGCAATTCCGCCGAAAAATATTGAGGCAACAAGAAACGGTTTGTTTTTAAACATAAAATAAAAACCTCCCAAAATACTGCTGTTAATAACAGTTGTTTTACATAGATTCGGGCGCTGTAATTTTAAACATTTCCAAAGTGTTTTCAATTACGGTTTTCGCTGCCAAACAAAGTGCCAAACGTGCCTGCATAAGATTTTCATTTTCATTTTTAACACGGCAGGCATTGTAAAATTTATGGAAAAGCGTTGCAACATCATAAATATACCGTGTGATTCTTGACGGGTCGTAACTCTTTGCCGCACAAATTATTTCGTCCTCATAAAGTGACAGTTTGTTTATAAGTTCTATTTCTTCGGATTCATTAAGACAAGCAAAATCTTCTGCGGTACAGTCGCGTGGATATATGTTTTCCTCGGCAAGATTCTTGACAATATTACAAATTCTTGCATGGGCATACTGAACATAATAAACCGGATTTTGCGATGATTCTTCTATGGCAAGGTCAAGGTCAAAATCAAAATGGCTGTTTGCCTCACGAAGATTAAAGAAGAAACGAGCTGCGTCAATCGGTATTTCGTCAAGAAGTGTTACAAGTGTTATTGCTTTGCCGCTGCGCTTTGAAAATTTAATGGTTTCACCGTTACGAATTAAACGTACCATTTGCATAAGAACGGCGTCAAGCCTTGAGGCGTCTACACCCAAGGCGGTAAGCGCGGCTTTAAGACGGGGAACATAACCGTGATGGTCTGCGCCCAAAACGTCAATAGCCTTGTCATAGCCTCTTGTTACCAGCTTGTCATAGTGATATGCTATGTCCGGTACGGCATAGGTCGGTATTCCGTTTGAACGGACAAGTACAAAGTCTTTGTCAGTGCCAAATTGTGAGGCTTTGAACCATAATGCCCCGTCCTGCTCGTATGTGTGTCCCTTTTCTTTAAGTAATGATATAATATTTTTTACGGCTCCGTTATTGTGCAGGGTGCTTTCTCTGAACCAACGATCATATTTAATTCTGTATTTCATAAGATCACGTTCAAGCCCTGCAATGTTAAGCGGAAGAGCATAATCGACAAGTGCTTTTCTTCTTTCTTCCGATGAGGCATTAACATATCTGTCGCCGTTGATTTCGGCAAAGCCTTTTGCATGGTCGGTTATGTCCTGACCGTGATAAGCGTCTTCCGGCATCTCGATACCGTCTTTGTAAAGCTGTAAATATCTTACCTCAAGTGATGTTGCAAACTTTTCTATCTGATTTCCCGCATCATTCACATAAAATTCTCTGGATACTTCATATCCCGCCGCATCAAGAACGCTTGCAAGAGAATCACCTATTGCACCGCCGCGTGCGTTTCCTATGTGCATAGGACCTGTCGGGTTTGCGGATACAAATTCCACAAGTATTTTTTTGCCTTTTCCGTAATCCGAGCGACCGTAGTTTTTACCCTTTTCCTTTATTTCGTTCAGTACGGAGGAATAAAATGATTTATCATAGAAAAAATTGATAAATCCCGGACCGGCAATTTCAAATCGTGAAAGCGATGTTCCATCAAGACATATATTTTGCGTTATCGTTTCGGCAATTTTTCTCGGAGCCGTTTTAAAAACTCTTGCGGATACCATTGCGGCGTTTGTCGCAAGATCACCGTGAGCGCGGTCCGACGGGATTTCTATTGAAAATTCCGGAATTTCCTCGGACGGCAATAATCCTTCGGATATTGCTTTTGACAATGCGTTTTCAATTGCCTTTTTAAGTTCTGCAACCGTCTTTGCCGATGTTGACATTGTGTTTTGCCTCCTCTATTTTTAAAATAAGCTCGTTTGTGCTTGCAAGCTCGGATTGAATATCAATTGAATATTTTACCTCCAGCTTACCGCCTTTGTTGTCAAAATCCGTCTTTACATTGTCGGTATAAATTCCGAGGGTTATATTTCCGAAATTTGTTATATATTCGCATTTGTGGCGCACACCCTTTTCAAGTACAAGGTTGTGGCTTTCGGTTCCGCCTTTAATGACCGTTACAATGTTATCGGGGTCTATTTTTACGGTTGTGCGGCTTTGATTTTTTGGGTTTTGTGCATCGTACTCCTTATATGTTATGTATCTGCTGCCGTTTTTTACAACGTAAGCGGCGGTCGTTTTTAACTCGATATTGTCAAATTCGCCGTTGACACACTGTTTGCCGAGAACGGACAAAATATAATTTTCCTCCATTAAAAAAATCCTTTCATTTATTAATTAAAGCTCAACCTGTTCTATGCTTATGTGTGAAACCTCGCCTTCAACGCTTTTGTCAAGGAAGATTTCCGCCGTGTTTCTAAAGCTCTCTACCGTATCGCTTACATAGTAACGGCAGGTACCCATTTTGTTTGCCGTATTAAGGATATGGTTGTTTCCGAGAAGATTTGCGGCATAAAGTGCCGTTTCGCGTCCGGAGTCTATTAATGTTACATCTTTTCCGAGATAGTTGGAAATTGCTTTTGAAATAATCGGAAAATGCGTACAGCCGAGTATAAGCGTGTCGATGCCTTCCTTTTTCATTGCTGAAAGGTAACGTTCTACAACTAACTTTACTATATCATCGTTTTCCGATATAAAGCCGCTCTCAACAAGGGATACAAAGAGCGGACAGTCCTGTTGGTAAACCTTTATTTTATCGTTGCGAAGAAGTATTTCCTTTTTATATGCTCCGCTGTTTACGGTGGCGGAGGTTCCTATCACACCGATTTTTCCGTTGCGGGTTGCGTTTGCCGCCGCCGCTGCCGTTGGAACTATTACTCCCGTAAACGGTACTGTCAGCGTATCGGCAAGTCCGACCGCATTTGAGCTTACCGTTCCGCAGGCGGCAATAATCATTTTCACGCCCTTAGAGAGCAGAAAGCCTGCGTCCTGTTCGGCATATTTGCTTATTGTTTCACGGCTGCGGTTTCCGTAAGGAACTCTTGCCGTATCTCCGAAATATATAATGTTTTCCTGAGGAAGAACCTTTATAAGCTCTTTTACGGCGGTAAGCCCTCCAAGCCCCGAATCAAAAACACCTATCGCTTTTTCAGACATTTTTTTCCGACCTTTCATAGGCAAATTCAATTAGCCGTTCGATAAGGTTAGTACCGTCGATTCCGCAGGCAGCCATCAGCTTTGGGTACATACTTATAGATGTAAAGCCGGGCATAGTATTTATTTCATTGATGAGTACGCGACCGTCGTCGGTAACAAAAAAGTCCACCCTTGACAGCCCCGAACAGCCGAGTGCGCGATATGCCTTGAGAGCCATATTTTTTACGCGTGAAATAAGCTCGTCGCTTATGTTTGCGGGAATAAACAGTTTTGATTCTGCATTGTTGTACTTTGCGTCGTAATCGTAAAATTCGCTTGCAGGTGCGATTTGTCCCGGAACCGATGCAATCGGTTCATCATTTCCCAATACGGCACATTCAACTTCTTTGCCTGTAATATTTTCCTCAACAAGAATTTTGCCGTCCTCTTTGGCTGCAATTTCTATCGCCTTTTTAAGCTCGCTGCGGTCAGACGCCTTGCTTATTCCCACTGAGGAACCGGCGTTTGCCGGTTTTACGAATACGGGATAAGTTTTAAGCTCACGTTCAACCTGTTCAATAAATTTTTCCGGTTCTTTTGCGTAGTCGCAGGCATAGAACCATGTGAAAGCCGCTTGATCCATTCCGATATTATCGAAAATTATATTTGCGACGGCTTTATCCATACAATCAGCCGAGGATAGTACCCCGCAGCCGATATAGGGAATACCCGAAAGTTCAAACAAACCTTGAATAGTGCCGTCCTCTCCGTTCTTTCCGTGCATAACGGGGAATATTACATCGAGCTTAATAATTTTACAGTCGCTGCCGTCTATTACGGCAAGTCCGGAAACGGACGGATCGGGCGTTATGAATGCGGTTTTGTTGTTCGGGTCGTTTATCCAGCTGCCGTCGGCAATAGATTCTGTGTTACCCGAATAAAGAAGCCATTTTCCCGTTTTTGTTATGCCGACAGTCAGAACATCGTATTTATCCTTGGGGATTTTACTTATTACATAAGAGGCTGAAACTTGTGAAACCTCATATTCCGACGATTTTCCGCCAAAAATAACGGCAATACGTTTTTTCTGCACAATAACCACACTCCCGTAAATTACAGATATAAGAAATATATACATTATTATTACATTTTATTATATTAACATATATTATGGTTTCGTGCAATTAGATTTTGTCGCAACATATCGAATTTGAATTTAGAACTTACGTCTTTAAAAAATTTGCTTTTGTGCAAATTGCCAAAAGTTTAAATAATAATATGTAAAATACGAAAAAGACTTGATTTTTAAAAATCTTAATGATATTATATATAGGAAATTGTTACAAGATTGAAATAATTTTTCAAAGACAGTTAAAGTTTTGTAATTGTCGTGAGAAGTTTTTAACAGATTTTGTTCAATATAATATCGGAAGGAGTTTGACTTACTAATGAAGAAAGCAATCAACAAGGTTCTTGCCGTGTCACTTGTGGCAATAATGTCGCTTATGATATTTGTCGGCGGAACAACGATGGTATCTGCGGAGTCAAGTACGGGTGTGGGTCTTGCGGCTCATGCGCTGACTGCTTACAGAGAAGGCTGGAGTTATGTTTGGGGCGGCACGTCATACGGCGCTGTTGACTGTTCCGGTCTTATAGCTTCTTATAACGGTGTGGGCGGTATGAGAACCGATATGCTTGCATCGTCGAGCGAATGGGGCTATGTAAGTGAGGGTATTCCGCGTATTCACGGTTTGGGTCTTCACCACCCCGGTCACATAGGAGTTTATATAGGCTCCGGAATGGCTGTTGATGCGAGAGATGAAAATTCAGGCGTTGTTTACCATAACGTGTACAGTATGCGTTGGGTAGAGTGGTTCAAGGTTGCAGGCGTTTCCTATCCGCAAAACGGTTGGGTTCTCCTTGACGGCGATTCATACTATTATGAAGACGGTGAATATGTTATAAACACATCAAGAACCATCGACGGTGTTACATATTCGTTTGACGGTGCCGGTGTATCCGATATTGCGCCTCCGTCGAGTGCATATCAGGCAACGGATTATTCCACGGCGTCGGCTCCGCAGGGTTCGATAGGCGATGCGAAAACCGAACAAAAGACCGAAAGCAGTCAGGAATATGAGGAGGAGTCTTCCGAGGAAAGCATTGAAGAATCTTCCGAAGAAGAAAGTGTAGAGGAATCTTCCGAGGAAAGCATAGAGGAATCCTCCAAAGAAAGCGTTGAAGAATCTTCCGAAGAGAGCATTGAAGAATCCTCCGAGGCAAGCATAGAGGAATCCTCCGAAGAAAGCATTGAAGAATCTTCTGAAGAAAGCATAGAAGAATCTTCCGAAGAGAGCATTGAAGAATCTTCTGAAGAAAGCATAGAAGAATCTTCCGAAGAGAGCATAGAAGAATCTTCCGAGGAAAGCATTGAAGAATCTTCTGAAGAAAGCATAGAAGAATCTTCTGAAGAAAGCATAGAAGAATCTTCCGAAGAGAGCATTGAAGAATCTTCCGAAGAGAGCATTGAAGAATCTTCCGAGGAAAGTATTGAAGAATCTTCCGAGGAGAGCGTAGAGGAATCCTCAAAAGAGAGCAAAAAAGAAGAGTCAAAGCCCAAAGTTGTAAAAATTGCCGAATACGGTGATGAGGATACGGGCGACAGCAATAAGATTGCAGAAATCCAAACCAGACTTTATGAGCTTGGCTACCTTTCACAAAAAGCAACGGGATATTTTGGTTCCGATATGATTAACGCTGTAATGATTTTCCAGGATATAAACGGTCTTGATGTAACGGGTATCGTTGACAGCGAAACATACAAGGTTCTTAAATCCAAAAATGCCGAATCGAATTTCGTACTTTTGGAAACAGGTTCGTCCGACAGTGAATCGACATTTGCGGTTTCCGCACTCCAAGAAAGACTTACGGAACTTAAATACTTCTATGGCGATGTAACAGGCTATTACAGTGAACTTACCGTAAATGCGGTAAAGGCGTTCCAAAAGGACAACAAAATTGACGTTACAGGCATTGCCGACGAAGAAACACAGCTTAAAATATTCAGCAAAGACGCTAAAGTAAATCCGAATGCCGGAAGCGTAATGTACGGAATGAGCGGCGATATGGTAACCAAAATGCAGAAAAGGCTTATCGAACTCCGTTACCTTTCGGGCGACGCAACAGGAAAATTTGACCAAAAGACACTTGAAGCCGTACACGCTTATCAAAAGGCGGCAGGTCTTGAACAGGCAGACCTCCTTACCGAAAAACAGCTTAATGTTCTTTACTCCGACAATGCTCCGAAATCACCGGACTATGCAGTAATGAAATACGGTTACAGCGGCGATGATGTAACATCTTTACAGGAGCAGTTGGCAGGTCTTAAATATTATGACGGTAAAACATCGGGTGTTTACGGCAACGACCTTGCTGCATCGGTTAAGAATTTCCAAAAGGACAACGATTTGAAAGAAACCGGATATGCCGACGAGGATACGGTAAATACAATAAAAATTGAAACCCAAAGAGAAAACTCTCAGGCAGGCAGCAACCTTATACTGAAAACCTCCGAGGTTGCAGACAATGCACTTGCAGGTCTTGCAGAAACAAAGACAGAGCAGCTTGCCGCAGAAAAAGAAAATAATGACAATCTTATAAAGAACGGTATTATTTTTGGTATTGTTATTCTGCTTGCAGGTGTTGCAGCCGTTGTGTTTATTATTAAACTCAGAAGCTCATCAAAGAAAAATGCTTACGGTGCTGCCGTAACGGTTGTTGATTACAGAAAGAAGAAATAAAAATTATTGAACGGAATCGTAAAAACGGTTCCGTTCTTTTTTATGTAAGCATATTTGTCCGCCAAATACGGGTATTAAATGTAATAAATTATGTTTCGGATATATGTTTTGAGTAAATTCGACACTGTATATGTGTTACCATAAATTTCCAATAAAAGGGCTTAAACAGCCGATTTTACACTGCATTTTAATATAAAAGAAAAATAACACAAAATATTAACAATATTTCATAAAAAAATATATAAAAACACTTGAAATTTATCCAAAATTAAGCTATTATATATGTATATAAATAGAAGTTTACTATAAAGGGGTTGTTATATATGCAGCTTGAAAATGGCGAAAACAATGACCGTTCAGCATTGGAACTGTTTCACAGCGGTGAAAATTACCATGCTTATAAGTACTTGGGGGCACATAAGGAAAACATTAACGGAGTTGACGGTGTTGTTTTCAGAACATGGGCGCCGAATGCAAAAACCGTTTCGGTCGTCGGCACTTTCAATAATTGGGACCGTTCCGTTCACCCTATGAACCGCATATCTGACGGAGGGGTATGGGAGTGTTTTATTCCTGAAATCGTTGAAGCGTATGCAATCTATAAATACAGCATAGAAACCTTTGACGATGTTTGTATAATGAAATCCGATCCCTATGCGTATCATTTTGAGACCCGTCCAAACAATGCTTCTGTTTTTGTGGATATTGGCGGATATGAATGGCACGACGAGGAATGGGAAAAAAGTAAAAACGAAAATGAGTCATACAGTCGTCCTATGAACATTTATGAAGTCCATGCAGGCTCTTGGAGAAAATATAAAGACGGCAACTATTTCTCGTACAGCAAACTTGCCGACGAGCTTATTCCCTATGTAAAGGATATGGGCTACACACATATAGAGTTGATGCCGCTTACCGAATATCCTTTTGATGCGTCGTGGGGCTATCAGGTAACAGGATATTTTGCCGTAACTTCACGCTACGGCGACTATACGGACTTTATGACATTTGTTGACAAATGCCATATGGCAGGGATTTCCGTTATTATGGACTGGGTACCGGCACACTTCCCGAGAGATGCTTTCAGCCTTGCAAAATATGACGGTACTCCTTGTTACGAATATTCCGACCCGAGAAAAGGCGAGCATAAAGACTGGGGTACGCTTGTTTTCGATTACGGAAGAAACGAGGTTGTCAGCTTCCTTATTTCAAGCGCTATATTTTGGATGGATTGTTACCATATTGACGGCATACGGGTTGATGCGGTTGCGTCAATGCTGTACCTTGATTATAGCAGGCGTGACGGCGAATGGGTACCGAACAAATTCGGAGGCAAGGAAAACCTTGAGGCTGTTGCGTTCCTTCAAAAATTAAACGAAGCGGCTTTCAAATATTATCCCAATGTTCTTATGATTGCCGAGGAATCCACATCTTGGCCGATGGTGTCGCGTCCGACATATTCCGGCGGATTGGGATTCAACTATAAATGGAATATGGGCTGGATGAACGATATGCTTCATTATATATCGCTTGATCCTCTTTACAGACCGTTTAACCACGATAATTTGACATTCTCGTTTTTCTATGCGTTTTCCGAAAACTTTATACTTCCGATCTCGCACGATGAGGTTGTATACGGAAAGGCGTCGCTCATAAATAAAATGCCCGGCAGCTACGATCAAAAATTTGCGGGAGTAAGAACCTTTATGGCGTATATGATGGCTCACCCCGGCAAAAAGCTGACGTTTATGGGAACGGAATTTGGTCAGTTTAAGGAATGGGACTACGCGACTGAGCTTGACTGGCTTTTGCTTGAATATCCCGCTCACAGCACGTTGAAATATTTCTTTAAAAGACTGAATGAATTTTACCTTGACAATTCGCCTATGTGGGAGGTCGATTACTCTTGGGAGGGATTCTCGTGGATATCAAACGACGATTATACCCAAAGTGTTATCAGTTTCCGCAGAATTGACAAAAAGGGCAAAGAGATTATTGTTGTTTGCAATTTCCAGCCCGTGCTGAGGGAAAACTACTGTATAGGTGTTCCCGTTGACGGTACATATAGTGAGATTTTTAATACCGATTCTTCCGAGTTCGGCGGCTCCGGTATTTCAAACGGCACCGCAATTGTTTCCGACGAGGTTCCGATGCACGGTTTTGAGCAGTCTATTTCGCTTACGCTGCCGCCTATGTCGGTTATGTATTTTAAATGCGTTCGCAAAAAGGTTAAAAAGCCGGTAAAAACTGCTGCCGAAAAATCTGAAACCGCAAAAAAGACAACGGCAAAGAAAAAGACCGTAAAAACCAAAAAAGCCGATTCGGCCGAAACCGAACAGGAAGTTAAAAAGACAGAAAAAAAGACTGCCGCCAAAAAGACGTCAGCCAAAAAAACCAAAACAGCAACAGGCAAAAAGTCCGAACAGAAGAAAGACGATAAGGAATAAGCCTGATATAATAAAATTTTAAGGAGGAGTAAGAATGTATCCAAAGCAAGAAGTGGTTGCCATGCTGCTTGCCGGTGGTCAAGGCAGCAGACTCGGTGTACTCACTCAAAAACTTGCAAAGCCCGCCGTACCATACGGTGGAAAATATCGTATTATTGACTTTCCGCTCTCGAATTGTGTTAATTCGGGTATAGAGGCGGTAGGTGTACTCACGCAGTACCAGCCGCTTGTTCTTAACGAATATATAGGAAGCGGTCAGGCATGGGATCTTGACGGTATGAACAGCGGTGTCCGTGTTCTTTCACCGTACCAGCAGGTCAAGGGAGCTGATTGGTATAGCGGCACCGCAAATGCGATTTATCAGAACATTAATTATATTGATCGCTACAATCCCGATTATGTTGTAATTCTTTCCGGCGACCATATTTACAAAATGGACTACTCAAAAATGATTGCCGCACATAAAGCAAATTCCGCAGATTGTACCATTGCCGTTATAGATGTTCCTCTTGCCGAGGCGTCCAGATTCGGTATAATGAATACCAACCCCGACGGTTCAATATATGAATTTGAGGAAAAGCCCAAAAATCCGAAAAGCACAAACGCTTCTATGGGTATTTATGTTTTCAGTTGGGATAAGCTGAGAAAATATCTTATTGAAGATGAGGAAACCGAGGGTTCTTCACACGACTTCGGCAAGGATATTTTGCCGAAAATGCTGAATGACGGTCAAAGAATGTTTGCATACCAGTTCCAAGGCTATTGGAAAGATGTTGGAACGATCGACAGTCTTTGGGAATCAAATATGGATCTCCTTGACCCGAATGTTCCGCTTGACTTAAACGACGAATCGTGGAAAATTTATTCAAGCAATCCGGTTGCTCCGCCTCATTATTTGTCCGCAACCGCACAGGTTCAAAATTCTCTTATTGCCGACGGTTGTGACATAAGCGGTTCCGTTGACTTTTCGGTTCTTTTCAATAACGTAACAGTTAAGCACGGAGCGGTTGTACAGGATTCCATAATTATGCCGGGCTGTACGATAGAGGAAGGTGCTGTTGTTCAGTATGCCATAGTTTCGGAGAATACTGTAATAGGTAAAAATGCCGTTATCGGAGCGCGTCCCGAAGATATTGAGGATAAGGACAATTGGGGCGTTACGGTTATAGGCGATAACCTTAATATAGGAGAAAATGTTAAGGTTGAACCTAAAGCAATGATTTCCGAGGATATTGAAGCACAAACGGACGATAAAGAAGAAACTAAAGAAGAAACTGAGGAGGTTAAATAATTATGCGTGGAAATAATATAATGGGTATTATCTTCTCAAATCTTCATGAGGATCTTATCAGCGAAATAACCGACAGGAGAACTATGGGTGCTGTTCCGTTCGGGGGCAAGTACCGCTTGATTGATTTTCCGCTGTCTAATATGGTAAACTCCGGTATTAACAAAATAGGCGTTTTGACAAAAAGCAACTATCAATCGCTTATAGATCATTTAGGAACAGGTAAAGCGTGGGATTTGTCAAGAAAACGCGACGGTTTGTTTATTCTTCCGCCGTTTACGAATACATCAGAATATTCAAACAGAATGACGACTCTCAATTCAATTATGCCTTTCTTAAAGAACTCTACTGAAGAATATGTTGTGATTTCGGACTGCGATACCGTATGCAACATAGACTACCAAAAGGTATGCAACAAACACCTTGAAAACGGCGCCGATATAACGCTTGTATACAAGCACGGACAGATTCCTGCAAAACTGCATGACCCTACGGTTTTTTCACTCGATTCCCGCGGAAGAATAATTGATGTTCTTATCAATTCGGATATTACGGGAAGCTGCAGCTACTATATGAATATGATGCTCATAAAGCGTGAGCTTTTAATGGAGCTTATTAATAAATGTATAAGTAAAAACACTCTTAACTTTAAGCGTGACATCATTCAAGCCGAGTACAAAAATCTCAATGTGTTCGGATATGAGTTTGACGGTTTTGCGCCTATGATAACATCAATGAGTAATTATTTTAATGCAAATATGCAGCTTATGGATGTTGAAGTAAGACACGACCTATTCAGAGGAGATCGCCCCATATATACAAAAGTAAGAGATGATATGCCCACAAAATACGGTCTGGGTTCAAAGGTTACAAATTCGCTTATAGCCAACGGCTGTATAATAGAAGGCGAGGTTGAAAACTGTATACTGTTTAAGGGTGTACATATAGGAAAGGGTACCAAGGTATCAAACTGCGTTATTATGCAGGATACAAAAATCGGTTCTGATTCAAGCCTCAGCTATGTAATTGTTGATAAAGACGTTACAGTCAAAAACGAAAGAACTCTTATGGGATTCCTTTCTTATCCCGTCTATATCAGCAAGGAAAGCACAGTATAAAATAAAAAGAAATGGAGGTGCCTATCATATATGAAGTGTCTGTTTGTTACAAGTGAGGCTCAGCCGTTTGCGGCGTCGGGCGGACTTGCAGATGTTTCCGGCTCATTACCTCATGCTTTGCGTCAACGTCTTATCGGCGCACGTATTGTAATGCCGCTTTATGATGAAATTCCGCAAAATTTAAAAGATACAATGAGATTTATTACGAGTTTTTCCGTACCTGTATCGTGGAGGCGCCAGTATTGCGGTATCTTTGAAACTCGCTATAACGGAGTAATCTATTACTTCCTTGACAATCAATATTATTTCAACCGTCAGGGACTTTACGGTCACTATGATGATGCAGAACGATTTGCGTTTTTCTCAAGGGCCGTGCTTGAGATGCTCCCGTTTATAGATTTTAAACCCGACATCATCCACTGTAATGATTGGCAAACTGCTCTTGTTCCCACATATTATAATCTGTTTTATTCACAGTATGATTGGTATAGTGGGATTAAGACAATATTTACCATTCACAACATTCAGTATCAGGGAAAATACGGCACAGAGCTGTATGATGAGGTAGTAGGAATACCTCCGCACGGCAGATCAA
Organism: uncultured Clostridia bacterium; assembly: GCA_947589485.1. Taxonomy (GTDB): domain Bacteria; phylum Bacillota; class Clostridia; order Oscillospirales; family Acutalibacteraceae; genus UBA1213. Next base: position 12,918 of record CANQBK010000060.1, read on the forward strand.
TTCTTGATTGCGATGGCTGTATCAATTTTATGAAGGGTGCAATTGAAACCGCCAACCGTGTTACTACCGTAAGTCCCAGTTATGCGTGGGAAATACGTGATCCTTGGTTTTCGCACGGGCTTGATCCGATATTAAATGCCAGGGCATGGAAAATCAGGGGTATCTTGAACGGCATTGACACCACGTCATATAATCCCGCAACAGATATACAATTATATGCCCATTACACTGCGGATGATTTGTCGGGCAAAGCCATTAACAAGCAAAAGCTCCAGGAGCGGCTCGGACTTGAACAAAACGCCGAAATCCCCATTATCGCAATGGTTACAAGGTTGGTTTCACACAAGGGTTTGGATCTTGTCAAAAATGCTCTTGATCAGCTTATGCGTGAGGAATATGTACAGTTTGTAATTCTCGGTTCGGGTGACTGGGAATATGAAAGTTTCTTCCGTTCAATGCAGGAAAGGTATCCGGGCAGATTGTGTGCATGTCATGGTTTTATTCCCGAATTGTCACGAAAGATTTATGCGGGAGCAGATATGTTCCTTATGCCGTCTAAATCGGAGCCGTGCGGACTTTCGCAAATGATTGCGCTTCGCTACGGAACGATTCCCATTGTACGGGAAGTTGGAGGTTTGCGTGATTCGATTCAGGACAGCGGAACAGGCGAGGGCAACGGATTTACTTTCCGCAATTATGATGCTATGGATATGCTTGGCTGTATTCGCCGTGCTATTGCGGGTTATTGGCAGCATGACGGTTGGGAAATTCTTATTCGCCGCGCTATGAACTGCGACAACAGTTGGTCACGCTCCGCAACTGATTATATTAACCTTTACAGAGAAGTAATCAACGAGTAATATTATTAACGCTAAAAAAACGGAAACCAAATGTTTATTGTTTGGTTTCCGTTTTTCAGTGTTTGAATTTTATCCTCTATCTTGATGGTTGGAATCCCGACCCTATTTCTTCTATAATACCGGACTTAATGTCTTTACGATAATATTTTACAAATAGATATAATGTAGCAATTACACTAAATATGAACACGGTCGCTTTACAATGTGCAGAGGTTCTTCCGGTAGGGGCAAGAATTTCGGACGAAAGTAGTATAATTAAAATTAACAACATACAGATATTTCATTGAGTTGGAGCTAAATTAAAAAATTATGCTATTTTTATATATGGTGAATAAAAAAATTGAGGTTCATTGATTCTAAGAAGAAATTGTAGGAAAACATAGATTCAAAATTAAGAGGTGGCTTGATGATGAGGGTTAAATATATTGGAAAGACTATTTCTTTTGGACTTACTGAAAATAAGGTTTATGAGGTACTATCAGTAGAAAAAGGTTGGTATAGAGTAGTTGACGATACGGGCGAAGATTACTTATATCCGCCGGATATATTTGAAGTTATTAAAGATTAAATGTCCTGAATAGTCATAGCGAACAATACCGTTGAGATAAGCGGATATGTCAATGTTTTTGAAAGGCAGTAAAAGCCTATACGAGAGCTTAACGGGAGGTTTTTCCGTTAAACCGTCCGAGCCGAAATGTTTGGGAAAGATATTGACAATCAATCGACAAATGCTATAATTAAAAATAGATATAATGTAGCAATTACACTAAATGTGAACACGGTCGGTTTAAGGAAAGTACAGGCGGAAAACTAAAATAAAAAGGCGGTTTAGGTTATGACAAAACGAGAAAAACTGGAATCTCTATTGAAACCCTATCTTGAAGCGGATATTGTAACAGAAATACCAAATGAGGTAAATATGGGCATTCGAGGTATTATTTGGGATGCGGAGGATTATGATCTGTATGATGAATACATAGAAATATTGAAAAATAATCCTATTTCAAAAGACGACCCCAAAAAATCATATTATGATTTGAGGGGAAAAGCTATTAAATATGTGCCTCCCCTTGAAATAGTAGATGCTGATGTCGATGTTTATGAGGAAGAGGAAGACGAAGAAGAGGACGATTGGAAATACGGCGATGAGGAGTATGTGGAGTAATTGACCGTTAAAATTTAATATTAACAAAAGCACTTGAAAAGGTAATGCCCTAAATCAAGTGCTTTTTTTATCCGAAAATGCAGTATTTGACAAAGCATTATCATAATGATAACATATAAATTGAGAGTATTGCACAAAGTGGCAGGCGGTTTCTCCCGTAGGGGAGGTGATAACTTATGTCGCATACAGAATTGTATCAATTCATAATTATGTTGACGGCTGTTATCTCTCTTGTGTA
>CANQBK010000061.1 GCA_947589485.1 uncultured Clostridia bacterium
CTCCATAGCTCAGTCGGTAGAGCGCATGACTGTTAATCATGATGTCACTGGTTCGAGCCCAGTTGGGGGAGCCAAAACAGCCGCCGAAGTGTCTTTGGCGGTTTGTTTATATTCGGACCATTAGCTCAGTTGGTTAGAGCAACCGGCTCATAACCGGTTGGTCCGGGGTTCGAGTCCCTGATGGTCCACCAAGATTGCGGCAATATATTTGCCGGAAAAGGAATCTGAAACGGTAAGCCGTTTCGGGTTCTTTTTTTGTCGCTGCACATATTTGTATGATATAATTCGATAAAAAGGAGGAAATTAGAAATGCGTGTAATAGATTATGATACTTCTGACCGTAAAAAGTATTGGTTAGAGCAAATCGGGAAAAGCGATTGGGGTGCGGGTAAATTCCTGTATGAACTGTTAAGTAAAAATACGTTTAAGGGGAAACAGTTGGAGAAAGCTCTAAGGTGCTGATGCTTGTGGACGGAGATGAGCTTATTTCATTCTGTACTTATGCGGAAAAGGACGATATTCAACCGACAGAATTGACCCCGTGGATTGGTTTTGTTTATACTTTTCCAAAATACAGAGGACACCGTTATTTTGGAAAACTGCTTGAGAAGATTGAAGAGCTTGCCCGTGCCGACAAAGTGCAGGATATATTTATATCAACAAACCATACCGGTTTGTATGAAAAATACGGCTGTGAATTTTATCGGATAATGGACGATATTGAGGGTGAGCCTTCCTTGGTTTACAGGAAACATATATTAAATTTTTAACTTTGTTAATGACGGTTAAGGGCTCCGCCCTTAAAAACCCGCCAAAGGCTCTGCCTTTGGAATCCGCAAGCCTTTGAAAAGGCTTGACCGAAACTTTTGACTATGGGTACATAAATTTACGCCGCGCGAATGTACTTATTGCTTTCAGTACGAGCGAGCGTAGCGAGCGACAACGCGAATCGCCTGCGCAGGCACTGCGCCTTGACCGAAACTTTTAACTATGGGAACATTAACTAACGCCGCGCGAATGACTTCTTGTTTTGTGCCGGAGAGTGAGAGCTATGAACAGCTTTCACTGTTTGATACAGAGGAAACGATACAAGACCGTGCAGACGAAAAGGTTCTTGAAAAAGAGAGAGCATTGCAGGAAGCGATGCTCACAATCAAATACAAATTCGGAAAGAATGCCGTTCTGAAAGGTACGAACTTCACGGAGGGTGCTACGGCGAAGGAGCGTAACCGGCAAATTGGTGGGCATAAAGCCTGAAAAATAGAACAAGGGGTGGTATTCAAATGGGAAATACATTTTGTTTTAATTTCGACTATACAAAAAATAGCGTGAAAGATGCTTTACATATGTCAAACAGCGGTACTTCCGTGTTTATCAATGTTCTGTGTCTCAGCGGTGGCAGGCTTGCCGAAACGGAGAGCCAGAAACGCTTTATGGTATTCCTCGCTGAGAAGAATCAGAATGTCTGCGGAATCGGTACAGTTGGCTTTGATATAGTCGATATGCCGTGGGATAAAGACAGCTTTGATGAGGATAAGGTATTTATATTGAAAGTGATTGAGGGAGCAAAACAAAAGCTCGGTTGGGAAACACTTGACTATCGCCCTAATGAAGAAATTGTTTTCGACTGTCTTGATACATTCAGAAAACTGATAGAACCAATGACATCTGATGATATAATTGATGCTTCTTTGACGGAATGGCTTGAAGAAGCTGACGAAAATGATCCTGTTAGATGCGGTTTCCCTAAATGTATGATTCACGATACTTATGTTAGTATTCACGGTTGCCAAGTATGTACCGATTAAGAAAAGTGTGAGAATATGAATAGCCAATACGATAATATAAAACACCTCACCCGTCCGCAGTATGACGATCTGTCCCCTATGTCTATGAGTGACAGGGCGGCACTGTTCAGTCCTTTTGCAGCTCTCGTCGGTTATGATGATGCCGTTGCGGAGACTGCAAGCCTTTGAAAAGGCTTGACCGAAACTTTTGACTATGGATACATAAACTTATGCCGCGCGATTGTACTTTTGGTTTGCAGTACGAGCGAGCGTAGCGAGCGACAACGCGAATTGAGAGCGCAGGCACTGCGCCTTGACCGAAACTTTTGACTATGGGTACATAAACTTATGCCGCGCGATTGTACTTATTGCTTTCAGTACGAGCGAACGGAGTGAGCGACAACGCGAATTGACAGCGCAGGCACTGCGCCGCGAATCGCCTGCGCCGGCTCGGCGCCGAAAATCCCTTTTTATGCAATAAATTAATTATTGTGAAATAATGCCATTTATGAGCTTAGCGTGGTATTCTTACCTATTCGGGGTAAAATCAATTCTAAAAATTATGTCCGTTAAAGCCCCAATATTCAATTTCCTGATATGCTACATAAATGTGTTCGGAAGCTATATCAAGGATTTTTGAATAAATCTCTGTTACCTTTGATGTGAAGTTTTCGTACTCGGCGGCGGTTGCCCTGCCGTATATCTTAACTTCAATAAACGCTATACCGTATTCGTTTTTTCCTTTAAAATACATTCTGTTGTTATCTTCAAAATTAAGCATAAGCCATGATTCGCTTTTCCCGCCTATAAGTGAGATAGCTTTCCCAAGCTCTCCTTTAAGCAAGCGTTCCTGTTCTTCTGTAATTTTGACATTTACCTTTGTGTTGATAAAAGGCATAATAAATCCCTCCGTTTTATTTTATTTATGTTATAAAAAATTACATACTTAAAATGATAGGCTGTCTATGTTCTTTGTGGCTTTTATGCTGCAAAGCAAATAGCTCAATGCGTTAAGCAGCATAATAAATATGAATAAAATTATTATTATCATCAAAGCACCGAAATTTGTGAATTTAAACAGTAAATAAGCACCGGCGCAAGTTGCCGCTTCCAAAAGGATTGCAATTGCCATATTAAAAAATATGTTGTAATTTCCTCTAAGTGCATTTAGCTCATCGTCCCAAATCAGCTTGGGGTTTACCGAGTCCATAAAGATTCCGAAGTATGAAACAAAAGAAACCGACAGCAAACTCAAAAGGCAGCAGCATAAGGTCAGTTTTATTCCGAGGTTTAAGTATATGGCGGCAGCCGCTACATACAGTATCATACCCGCTCCGCTTATTATAATGCTTACAAGGGCTTTTACATTGAGCTGTGCCATATATGACATAGGAATATATTTTATAAATGCAAAATGTTTTCCCTCTCTTGTAAGCGCAGATGACGCAATACTGTTTGCCGCAGTTATAAGAACGGATACTGCGGAAACTCCCAGCAAAAACACGAGTACGGTTTCCTCATCGCCGTTATGGATATTGTATATAAATGAATCAAGGAAATTTGTTTTGCCCTGAAGCAGGTAAATCAGATAAAGAAAAACCGGCCATATAAGGTTAATAATTATGCAGTTTGAAAAATACGCCGGAGTTCTGAAAAGCAGTTTAAACTCTTTTTTCAGGTATGACACAGGTGCGCTGCGCCGTTTTATTTTTTCGGAAACAGAAGAAAAGCTCTTGTGCTTTGTTTGGCGCGCCCCGTTTATGCCCGTAACCGTCCTGAAATAGACTAAGCGTGCTGTAAGCATAAACAAAGCGATAGCCGCCGCATTTACCGCAATATAGAAAAGAATGTTTATAAAAGTATTTCCGACCATAGCATCGACAATCAAACCGATGTGAGGGAAAATAAAATTCATAGTGTTGATTATGCTGTTGTTTGGGTCGGATATTGCACTGAGTAAATGCTCGGTATCAAAGCCGCCGCTTCCGGAAATTAAAAAGGCAATTATTATCACGGCGGCAAACGTCATAACTCCCGTTATTTTGTTTACCGTGTCCTTATTCTTGATAAATCCCGTAATGAGCATTAAAAGCATACATATAATGCCGCAATAAACAAGAGGGATAACGGGCAGCGTCAGCATACCGAAAAGAGCAATTATCCAACTGTAAAACGGAACACCGGCTGCTATGATATAACCGGCGAACGCGGCTAAGATTACGATAAACTCCATTATACTTTCGCTTATCAATGCGGCGGTAAATTTTGAACCTATTATTTGATACGGGCTTAGAGGTAAGGGAAGCAGGTTTTCAATATCACCCGAAAAATAAAATACCGTAAATATTACATTTATTCCGAAAACAAATGAAAACACAGAAACAAGGTGCAGGAAAAGCTCAACAGCGTTTGTACCCGAACCTATTTCCGCAAGCGGTGCGGTAAGCGTATATATTATTACCCCGACAAGAAATGCCATGGGCAGCATAATGCCGAACACAGCAATAAATCCCATTATCCGATAAAATATTTTTTTGTATTTTTTTTCTTCGGAGCCGGGCTCGACCGTTTTAATCAAAGCCATAGTAAGTTTTAAAAATATGCTCATTTTTCGGTCAACTCCAAAAAGATTTTTTCAAGTGATTCGTTTTTATTTTGGTCCTCAAGCTGTTCAAGCGTTCCGTCATATAAAATATGTCCTTTTTTAATGATTATTACACGGTCGCACAGCTTTTCGGCAACCTCCAAAACGTGTGTGGAAAAGAACACGGCGTTGCCCGCTTTGGCGTGTTCACGCATCATTTGTTTAAGCTCAAATGCCGATTTGGGGTCAAGCCCAATCATCGGTTCGTCAAGTATCCATACGGGAGGGTTGTGCATAAGCGCAGCGACGACCATAATTTTTTGCCGCATACCGTGAGAGTAGCTCATTATCGGAGCGGACAAATAATCCGTCAATTCAAAACGCTCACACATACTTTCGATTTTTTCTCGTCTTTTTTTTGTCGGAACGTGATAAATATCGCCTATAAGATCCAAAAATTCAGTCCCTTTAAGACGCAAAAACATATCCGGACTGTCCGAGATGTAACCAATTGACTGTTTGGCTTTTATAGGGTCACGACGAATGTTGTATTTATTAATTGTGACTTTTCCCACGTCGGCTTTAATTATACCGGTAAGTATTTTCATCGTTGTGGTTTTTCCCGAACCGTTTGGACCTATAAATCCGACAATTTCGCCGCCCTTGACCTGAAAGCTGATGTCGTCGATAGCGCGGACCTTCTTGTTGTAAGTTTTAGTTACATTTTCAAACTTTATCATTGAACCACCTTCTTTATGAACTATATTATCATATTGTACATATTTTTACAAGTATTAATTATTTTTTTGGCGCAGATGTATGCGTTTTTATTATAAAAATTGACTAAGGGATTTTGTCCCGAATAAACAGCCCGTTTTAGGTTTTAATACGTCTGCAAGGGTTTGATGTGGGTAAAAAAGTACCGTTTCCGGTCGTGATGTCCGGAAACGGTCGCATTAAAGCCGTGATGTTATATACAGTAGTTATCTCCGCTTAATGAAGCGTTATTGTCGATAATATCCTGAAGTGTAATGTTATCCAAATAGTTTTTTATAACGTCATACAAACCTTTCCACATAGGTAAGGTCATACATTTGCTTGCATTGCCGCAACTATTTACTTCGCTTTCAAGACAGGATATGGGGCAGATAGTTCCTTCGGTGAGTCTTAGTATCTCTCCTACGGTATATTGCGAGGCGGGTCTTGAGAGCATATAACCTCCTTGGTAACCTCGGTTTGCGCGGAGCAGCCCCGATTTATTAAGCAGTGGGACAATTTGCTCCAAATATTTCTTTGAGATGTTTTGACGCCGAGCGATGTCCTTTAGAGCAATATAACCGTCCTGTTGGTTAATTGCAAGGTCTAACAACATTCTTAACGCATAGCGGCCTTTAGTCGATATTTTCATACTTTTTCTCCTCCTGTTTATATACCGAAATCGACAATAATATAACTTAATTGTTTATTGTCAGGCGGTTTTGTCAAATCATTGTAACATTCAACATAATTATAACACAAAAGGGAATATTTTTTCAAGGTTTGATAATAGTATACGGACTACAATAAAATTTCTTATTATTATACAGTAAAATTTATTTTATACAGTAAAGTTTATTGCTGCACTGATTTTGGAAGTGCAAAAACAAATGACAGCTTGCTTTTAATAAGCGGCTATGGTGTACCGCTGTGTGTCCTCGACTATTCCGTAGTATTCGGAAAGCAGGATAATTTTTTTTGCCCATCGGTAGTGTGTTTTGTATTCGTTCATTCTTTCCGACTTTTCGCTTCCGGCAACCAAATTTTTTTTGTTCCAGTTAATTATGGCTTTTGCGTCTTCATAATCCGAGCGGAGTACGCGGTATGCCGTATTTACGGGTTCTATTTGGTTGGGGTGGATAACGGTCTTGCCGACAAAGCCGTTTCTTCGGTCGATTTTTAATTCGTTCATCATACCTGTGTCCCAGCCTATGCCGTTGTAATATTCCCACACCGGTCCGGAAACAACATAATCCCTGCCGTATACGGTCATTAAATCGGTAAGTATATCGGCAATCGGAGATATGTCATATATGCTTTCATTTTTGTCACGCCTGAAACCGAAATAATTGCAAAGGTCATTTCCACCCACGCGGATATTAAGTACGGATTCCTCCGTCAAATCGAGGGTATTTTTTAACTCGTACAAAATGTTTAAGCGGTCCAGTTTATTTACCATAGATGAATTTTCAAAAATGGGCATCATATATATACGTTTGCCGGCTGTGTTGAGCGATGTAAACGCATCAATATAGCCGTTTGCATTTTCGGTTGAAAATTTTGGAAAAATAAATCCTGTTAACAGCTCGGCGGCGGTGCCAAGGCGTTTGTACAAGTCATTGATTTGCCCGCTTCGACGAACCCGTATAAAGATTTTAGGCAAATAAAAGCTGCGGTTTTGAGCATATCCGTACAGCTTTTCCATTGAGGCAACGAGCTTTTTTTCCGCGTCCTCAACCATACTGTCGTCAATGGTGTCCTCAAGGCACAGCGCTATGGAATATTTTTTCCCGAAACGCTCTTCGGCAATCTGCTCTGCAATTTTGATGTTGTTTGCAGGAGAGTACAGTAGCGCGCCGACACTGTAATATTCAATCTTATTGTTCATTTTTCTTTACCTTTCATAATTTTGAAATCGGAAATAACGGAATTTATCGACAAATTCATTGCAACTATACAGAATTAACCGACTTTTTTTTGCGAACTTTACTGTATAATATCATATTGCAGAAAGGTTAAAAAACTATTGCCGTAAATGTATCGTTCTGTATTTTCGTATTTGTTGGTTTACCGTGTGTGGTATGTAAATCGGCAATGTACAAAATTATAACATATTAGAATAAAAAAACAATAGACAATTTTTGCACAATATGTTATTGTTATACTATAAATTTATGTTATTTTTACATTACGGTGATGAGGGTGAGTTTAATGCAGCCGAATAAAAACATAGCTTCGATTTTGGATTTTTCCGATATTTCGGGAACAGGCGGTACAGGCTGTTTTATAAGGGTACTCGGAGCCGGTGAAAAATACAACAGTGAAATTGCGGCTTTGGACAAAAGGCTTGACGGGCTTAGCGCAGAAAACAGACTTTGCTACAAACGCCTCGGTACACTGCGCGGAGTTTGTTCTGCGGCTGAAACGGAATTTTACCTTAAATGCCGCGACGGTTACATTAAATCCGAAAAAACTATTCTGCACACCAAAGAAGTGAAAGGAGGAGCCTGTGCAGCGCTTCTTGCAAAAGCAATGCGTAAGCTGGAGGAGCTTTGCCTGAAAAGTTTCCCGAATATTACCGAAACAATGATAAAAAATATGTTTGTTATGGCGCTGTACAAATTTGATGTTTTATTTGGCGGTACGGATATTGAAGCTATGTACCGACTGCCAAAAAAAATTGTCCTGACTGACGTTACGGGCAGAAATGATTATCTTTTTTCCTATATGCTTACCCTTATCGGCTGTGACGTTATGCTGCTTCAGTACCGAAGTGACATAAGCGTTACGCTTGACAGCATCGGTCTTTCCACGGTTTTTGTTTCGGGAAGATTCGGTAATACCGAACCGCCGCCGTATAAAAAAACTGTGCGTAAGACGGCTGTGCCGCCGAACAGTATGCCCGTTGTGACCATACCCCCAAGACCCGAAAAAAACCAGTCCCTCAAGCATACGGCTCAAAGCACTGCCCAAAATTCGGTCAGGAGAGGGACAAATATTACGAGCGGCGATATAAGGGCCAAAACCTTTCGTGACAGCAGGCGCACGGAAAAAACCTATGAACAGCTTGCGAACCTTGCGGCGTCTGTGGTGCTTATTATGGTAAACGACAGAAGGGGTGAAACAGTCGGAAGCGGTTCCGGAATTATGATAGGGCCGGACGGGTTTATTTTGACAAACAAACACGTTGTAGACGCAGGCGCATTTTTTTCGGTAAGAATAGAAAACGACGAGGCAGTTTATAATACCGACGAAATAATAAAGTATAATACGGTAACGGATATGGCAATAATACGGATACAAAGAAAGCTCGTGCCGCTTCCCGTATATAACGGAAAGCAAAAACTCGCAAGGGGACAAAAGGTCGTGGCGATAGGCAGTCCGCTGGGATTGTTCAATTCCGTTTCTGACGGTATTATTTCGGGAATGAGAAGTATCCGTGATATTGAAATGATACAGTTTACCGCGCCTATTTCACACGGCAGTTCGGGCGGTGCGCTCCTCAATATGTACGGAGAGGTAATAGGATTAAGCACTGCGGGAATAGATGAGGGTCAGAACATCAACCTTGCCGTCGGATACGAATACATAAACCCGTTTATAATGGGCTTTGTAAATTAAAACCTGCAAAAATCCATACCCTAAGCACGGTGACGAGGCATAGAGCGGATTTACACAATTGATTTTTTTATATTGACAATAAATTAATTATACAGTACAATATATTTGTATATATTTTGAATTTTTTGTTTAATATGGGCATTTTGGTGATGAGATGGAAAAAAAGTTTAAGTTATCGGTAAATTCTCCGATGATACTGGGATTTACTTTTGTCTGCTTTGCCGCTTTTATATTGAATATGATCACGGCAGGTTGGGCAAATAAAGTATTGTTCAGCGTGTACAGGTCGTCGCTTCTCGATCCTCTTACTTATTTCCGAATGTTCGGTCATATTTTGGGTCACGCAAGTTGGGATCATTTTTGTGGTAACATTATGATGATACTGGTTATCGGACCTTTGCTTGAGGAAAAGTACGGCGGAAAAAATATTCTTTTTGTTATCCTCACGACCGCATTTGTTACGGGACTGGCGCATTATCTGCTGTTCCCCGGTACAGCGCTTCTCGGCGCAAGCGGTGTGGTGTTCGCATTTATTTTGCTTTCGTCGTTTGTGGGAATAAAAAACAAAGAGATACCGCTTACACTGATTCTGGTGGCTTTATTCTATATAGGCGGTCAGATTTATCAGGGGCTTTTTGTTAGGGACAATATATCCAACCTCACTCATATTTTAGGAGGATTGACGGGTTCCGTTTTGGGATTTGCGATGCATAAAAATAAAATGAATAAATACTAAGGGTGAGATTCCGTGTTAAATCATATAAAAATAAACAGTCCGGAAGATTTCTTTACCGAATTGAAAGACCGTCCGTCAAGAGGGGTTTACTTTTACAGGATCACGGGCTGTAACCAAAAGGTAATCGACTTTATAAAAAAATATTACGATGCCGCGTTGAAGTCCGGAGTAATAATTGAGGGCAAAATTCCCAATCCGGACAATAAAAATCTTGATTATTACAACGAGGTTATGGGAAGTACATTCAGCTTGGACAAGACATTTATATCAAAAAGTATAAAAAAATGGCTGCCGAGAATGAATGATTACCAATCATCAGCCGTTTCCTCGGCAATATACGATACGCTGCTTTCTCTGCGCAGCGAGGGTAAAAACGACAATATGCTCAAAAACACATATATAAAATTTATGTGTTGGCTGTATTATAAATTTGAAAGAATATTAAGCCGTTTGGGCGAAAGCAATGTTCCCAAAATTCTGTATGAGGGGGAAATAAGCAATTATGAGCTTTTGCTGATTCGTATTCTTTCGGGTTCCGGCTGCGACGTTGTTTTGCTGCAATATAAAGGTGACGCCGCGTATTTAAAGTTAGATGCCGGTTCAAAATTTTCCGATGAGCTTGTTTTACCCGGAACTACTCCTTTTCCCGAAAGCTTCAACCTTAAACAGCTTAGGGTCACTATGGCTGAGGAAAAGAACATTCAAAATTTGTATGGCAGAATGCCGTCCGTGACCAACTGCACAAACGCATGGATAAAGGGCAATGGTTTGGATGATATGAAAACTCCCGTTTCCGAAAGAGGAAACGATGCGAACTTGTTTTATAACTGCTTTTACAGGATAAACGGAGCCGAAAACAAAATAAGCTGGGTCAGCGATTTGTATCAGTTTAGGCTCGGCATTAAAAATTCAGGAAGAAAAGTTGTTATTGTTGACAATAATATCCCGCGTCCTGCGGTCGATGAAATAAACGGAATACACAAACAAGCGAATTACACCGTCCTTGACAGACTTATCACCGATATGACGTCAAACTTGAGCTTTATAAGCGACACCGAACTGAAAAGTCTGGTTAAAAAAAGCTATATAGATGCTCTGCGTGATTTTGCCAAGACTCCCCAATGTAATTTGAATAAGGTTACGAACAGGGCGGTATACCTTATGTGTTGGCTTAAGCGATATTACCGCGAACTTTTTGAGGGTTGGAAAATGCCCGAAATCGCTTGTTTTATATATATGGGCGGCTGTAAGGACGAAGCCGAGGCAATGTTTGTTAAAATTCTTTCAAGACTTCCCGTTGACGTTCTTATACTTGTACCCGACAAAGACCAACAAAAATGCTGCCTTAACGACGAACTGCTCTATGAAATAACCTATGATGACTCGGTAAAGCTCGATAAATACCCCACGGATATGTCGGGTGTGCGAGTTGGTACGGTTGCGTACCACGCCGAACAGGAGCTTGATACGATTATGTATCAGGATTCGGGTATGTACCGTAACCGTCAGTACGGGCAGGCAAATTCAATTATACTTACAACTATGTATGAAGAGGTTGAACAGTTGTGGGGTACGGAACTGAAATACCGACCGAATTTCAGTACGGAGGGCAATGAGGTTACTATTCCCGTTATATGTGCGAAGATATGCGGTGTTAAGGATATGGATCTTGCCGCATACTGGACAGGTATAAAAAGACTGTTTACTCAGGATACTCTTATTATTAACCGTTTTCCTTGTTTCTCTTCCGATGCGGCAAATCCTATAAGCTCTTATGTACACGGCTTTATTAAGGACGGTATGCTGGAAAGGGAGAAAATAAAAAGTCACCAATGCTACCAATACAGTGTGTTGAGAGAGGAAACCCAGGAATATATACTCGATAAGCTGCAAATGCTTATAAGCAATAAATTCGTAAAGGGTACGTTTGAAAACGGAACCGAATATTCGATAATTGCGTCAATACTTAATCTTGAAAAAAGAATAGTACACCTGATACAAAAATTTGACTTTACAAAGGTTAATCCAAAGATAGTTTGTTTGTCGCTCGATGAACAGTGTATGTCACCCGAGGATACGGCAGTTTTTACTTTTTTGTCGCTCATCGGTTTTGATATTGCGGTTTTTGTACCTACGGGTTATCAAACCGTGGAAAAGCATTTTAATCCCGGAAAATCAATATTCCAGGAGCATCAGGAGGGTGATTATGTTTATGATCTTAACGCTCCGGATTTTAGAAAAGTAATGGACAGAAGCAATAAGCCTACATGGCGTGAAAAATTTTTTAGAAGGGGAAATTAATTATGGGACTCGATTTTAGTAAGGTAAACACTCAGACAAATACGCAAAACGTAACGGCGCCGGCCGAGGGTACGCCCGAAGACCCCGTTGTAGAAAATGTCGAAAATTACGACATAGTTGCCGACAGACAGCAGATGAACGAAACGCTTGTTAACTCGGAAGAGGTTGACGCAATTGTCAGCCAAATTGAAGTTAACAATATGGAAACCATAGTTTCGTTTGGCGGCAAGGTCGCCGACGAAATATCAAAGGCTTCGGACGTTGTTCTGAACAGTATGAATATGCAGCAGCTTGACCAAACAAGCACAATGCTTAAACAGCTTTCAAATATTATGTCAAAATTTGACATTGACGAAATTAAAGAAGAACCCAACTTTTTCAGCAAGCTGTTTAACAACGCCAAAAAACAGCTTGATAAAATTCTTGCAAAATATCACACCATGGGAGATGAGGTTGACAAGATTTACGTTGAGCTGAGAAAATACGAGGAAGAAATCAAGGTATCGAACCGCAACCTTGAAACAATGTTTAACGCAAATGTTGACTACTACCACGAGCTTGTAAAATATATTCTTGCGGGCGAACAGGGTTGTAGGGAAATAGAGGCGTATATTGAGCAGCGCCAGAACGATATGCAGGCAACGGGCGACAATTCCATTCAGTTTGAGATACAGGCGTGCCAGCAGGCTCTTGCAATGCTTGAACAGAGAACACAGGACTTGAGGACTGCCGAAAATGTCGCAATGCAGTCGATACCGATGATAAAAACAATAGAATACAGCAATATGAACCTTGTAAGAAAAATAAATTCGGCGTTTATCATCACTCTTCCCGTGTTCAAACAGGCTTTGGCACAGGCAATTATGCTGAAAAGACAGCGTGTTCAGGCTGAGGCTATGCAGGCTCTTGACGAAAAAACAAACGAAATGCTTATCAAAAATGCCCAAAATACGGCTGAGCAGGCAAAGATGACTGCAAGAATGGCGTCGGGCAGCTCGATAAAAATAGAAACTTTGGAAACAACCTGGAGAACCATTGTTGACGGTATTGAAGAAACAAGACGCATACAAGAGGACGCTCACAAGCAGAGAGTCGAGGATCAGTCTAGACTTCAAAACATCAAAGATGAGTTTAACAGGACGTATAATATGCCCAAATCGGGTAACAGCTAATTATTAAGGAGGATTTCATTATGCCGATTAATCTGACAAAAGGACAAAAAGTGGATCTTACCAAAAAAAATCCGGGACTGAAAAAAATAATGGTCGGTCTTGGCTGGGACGTAAACCAGTATGACACAGGTTATGATTTTGACCTTGACGCCGCCGCTTTTATGCTTGACGCAAGCGGCAAATGCCCAACGGAAAAAGAATTTGTATTCTACGGAAATCTTACCCACGTTTCGGAATCGGTAAAGCACATGGGCGATAACCTTACGGGTGCCGGTGAGGGCGATGACGAGCAGATAGAGGTGGATATTCCAAGTATTCCCGCAAATATTGAGAGAATAGCCTTTACTGTAACAATATACGATGCAGATGTAAGACATCAAAATTTTGGTCAGGTAAGCAATGCCTTTATTCGCATTGTTGACGAGTCCACGGGAGCCGAGCTTATAAGATACGACCTTGCCGAAGATTTCTCAATCGAAACGGCAATCGTTGTCGGAGAGCTTTACAAGCATAACGGAGAATGGAAATTCAACGCCATAGGCAGCGGTTTCCAAGGCGGTCTTGCGGCACTTTGCGGCAATTACGGTATATCCGTAGCTTAATTCGGTATCATATCAAGTATTAACAATAAATTTATAGCAAAAAAATTTTTGCGGAAAGGATAAAAAAATGCCTGTAAATTTAACAAAAGGACAAAAAGTCAGCCTCACAAAAAATAATCCCGGTCTTAAAAACATTATCGTCGGTCTTGGCTGGGACATAAACGTATATGACACGGGCGGAGCGTTCGATTTGGATACCGCAGCGTTTATGTTGGATTCCACCGGAAAATGCCCGAGCGAGAAGGAGTTTATTTTTTACGGTAATTTGGAACATTCTTCGGGTTCCGTAAAGCACCTTGGTGATAACCTGACAGGTGAGGGCGACGGTGACGACGAACAGATACACATAGATTTGTCGATTGTACCTCAAGATATTGAAAAAGTTGCTTTTACCGTTACAATTTATGATTCCGATAACAGACACCAAAACTTCGGTCAGGTAAACAACGCATATATCCGTATTGCGGACGAGTCTACCGGTGAAGAGCTTATCCGTTATGATTTGTGCGAGGACTTTTCAATTGAAACCGCCGTTGTTGTCGGTGAACTGTACAAGAGTAACGGCGAATGGAAATTCAATGCCATAGGCAGCGGTTTCCAAGGCGGTCTTGCAGCACTTTGCAGCAATTACGGCATATCTGCCGGCTGATAAATACCGTTGATATATTTTTAACAAAATGGGCGGAAGTCCCTGACCACTAAGGTCGGGGATGGATAGCCCATCAGCCATAAGGCTGATTTATAATATATTGACATAT
>CANQBK010000062.1 GCA_947589485.1 uncultured Clostridia bacterium
GACTTGCCAAGCTCTATTGATGTTGCGCTCAATGTTGAGCTGTTAGCAAGTGCTTTGGCTGCCGCTGTTACCTTGACCGTAAAGTATTTTTTTGCAATTGTTCCCTTTGCGTCCATTACCCTTACACATACGTCATAGGTAGTTGCCACTGCAGGAGTTATTGATACTTTTGCATTTGTCGAGTAGTTCTGCTTTGTCGTCCAAGATGTATCGCTTGTCTTTTTGTAGTAAACCGCATATTTATACGGAGTTGTACCGCCCGTTGCCTTTGCAGTTACCGTTACAGACTTGCCGAGAGCAATTGATGTTGCGCTCAATGTCGAACTGTTGGTAAGAGCATTTGTTACGTTGACTGTAAAGTATTTCTTTGCGACTGTTCCCTTTGCGTCCTTTACTTTTACACATACGTCATAGGTCGTTGCAGACGCAGGTGTTAGCGATACTTTTGCGTTTGTTGTATAGTCTTGCTTTGTTGTCCAAGATGTTGCGCTTGTTTTCTTGTAGTAAACCGCATATTTATACGGAGTTGTACCGCCCGTTGCTTTTGCGGTCACTGTTACGGAATTACCGAGGGGTATTGATGTTGCGCTCAATGTTGAACTGTTGGTAAGAGCCTTTGTTACATTAACAGTAAAGTATTTCTTTGCGACTGTTCCCTTTGCGTCCTTTACCTTTACGCATACGTCATAGGTAGTTGCCGCTGTGGGAGTTATTGATACTTTTGCATTTGTCGTATAATCCTGCTTTGTTGTCCAAGATGTTGCGCTTGTCTTTTTGTAGTAAACCGCATATTTATACGGAGTTGTACCTCCTGTTGCTTTTGCGGTTACTGTTACGGAATTACCAAGGGGTATTGATGTTGCGCTCAATGTTGAACTGTTTGCAAGAGCTTTTGCTGCCGCTGTTACCTTGACTGTAAAGTATTTCTTTGCAACTGTTCCTGATGCGTCTTTTACCTTTACGCATACGTCATAGGTAGTTGCCTTTGAGGGAGTTATTGATACTTTTGCATTTGTTGTGTAGTCCTGCTTTGTCGTCCAAGATGAATCGCTTGTCTTTTTGTAGTAAACCGCATATTTGTACGGTGTTGTACCACCCGAAGCCTTTGCTGTTACAGTTACGGACTTGCCAAGCTCTATTGATGTTGCGCTCAAGGTTGAACTGTTGGTAAGAGCTTGTGCCGCCGTTACCGTAATTGTCGCCTCAGCACTTTTGCCGTTGTTTGATTTAGCGGTTATAACCGCCGTACCGGCTTTAACGCCTGTAACAACACCTTTGCTCGAAACCTTTGCAACTCCTGTGTTGTTTGAACTCCACGTTATTGTTTTGTTTGTCGCATTGTCCGGAGAAACCGTTGCTGTAAGTGTTACCGTTGAACCGACCGCCACGCTTGCGCTTGTTTTGTTCAGCTTTACAGATGCAACTTCCACATCGGTATTTTCGGTTATAACCTTTGAAAATCCCGAAGCCGTATAAAGACCGTGATTAACAAATTCATAACCTCCTGCGCCCTGTGCGGGTGACTGGTTACTTCCGTCGTTAAATACGATCATATAATTTGAATTTCCATCGGGAATTTCAAGCGTATAAATTCCTGTTGCGGAATCGAGTGTCATAGCCGTGCCGGGCCATGAAGCACCTATTGTCGTATCACTTGTTTTATCAAAAAAGTATGCGTTTATATTGTTGCCCCAACCATCAGGCTTTTCAAAATAAATACCTTTGTTAACCTTAGGATAGGTTTTTCCCGTTACGGTAACCGTAGCGGTAGCCTCTATTCCGTTAAATGTGGAGGCTGTAATGTTAGCAGTACCCTGAGAAACTGCGGTAACCTTGCCGTTGCTTACAGTTGCGACAGAATCATTGTCGGAGTGCCATGTAACCGTTTTGTTTGTTGCGTTTGACGGGCTTACGGTTGCCGTAATTGATGCCGAACCTCCCTCCGAAAGGGTCAGCGATTCGGGGTCAAGCGTGATGTCCGTAGGATTTACGATATTCGGATTCTCTTTGACCGTTACATTAACCGAAGCCGTGTTTCCGCTTTTTGTCGTTGCTGTTATTTTTGTCTTACCTGCCGAAACGCCGGTAATTTTGCCTCCGCTTACCGTAGCTATCGAGTCGTTGTCGGAGCTCCAAGTAACCGTTTTGTATGTTGCGTTTTCAGGCTGTACAGTAGCCTTAACCGTAACGGAATCTCCCTCATATACGCTTACCGATGACTCGCTGAGAGTAACGCCCGTATCCTTTATTATTTTACCCGGGTCGACTTCAACCGGACCTATATTCTCTGCCGAGCCTCCGTCCGTAAGATAGTCACCGTTCGGAATAACTCTTCCGGGAGCGGGAGTTTTGGCTGTATCAAGTACATAAACTTTCATATTGCCCTTACCGGATACGTTGGCTGTAAGAGTACCGCCGGATACATTCTGAACGTCGCCCGTTACGGCGTCAACATATTTACCGTTGGGAATACCCGAAAAAGTTGCGTTTCCTGAAATCGCAACACATACAAAGCTGTCCGTATTGGAGTCGGTATATCTTCTTTTAAATGCGATATTGCCCGAACAGCCCTCTGTTGAATACTGTCCCTTTCTAAGTGCGGGAACAGACTGACGTATTCTGTTAAGACGCATAATATGCTGTGAAAGCGTTGAGTTTAATGTGTTTGCTACTTCACCTTCAACATTTCCGAATACTGTGAAGTCAGATGTATCGACATTACCCTCAATATGGTCACCATAATATGCACGTCCTGTTTCGCTCAGCTTTGCATTTGGACCCACATCTATCGGCATACCTTTTTGAAATTCAATCTCACTGCCGTAGTAAACACACGGAATACCTCTGAACGTAAACATAAGGGAAAGATTTTCCGCCCAAGCGTCCGTACCGCCCGTATATCTTTGAGTTTGGCACTCATCGGGAGCATAGTCGTGCGAATCAACATAAACAACATTCCAAGTTGAATCATTGTAATATTTATCCTCACCGAGAGCCGTATTGAAAGCGCTGTTTGCACTGTTAAAGCTCCAGTGCATCTGGAAGTCTATTACATCAAGTCCGGAGCGTTGGGAATAGTTGGGAGTATGATAATTGTTTCCGTCAAGGAAAGCATTATCGCTTTGGGGCTGACTTCCGCTGTTCATATTTGCCGAATAGTGTTCCTCAACAAGTGATTCGTTGGACGCCGTATCGGTACTCCATCTGCCCGTCCAGCTTGCATCGTCCGCCCATGTATAGAAAGGCGTAGAAATCGGAGGACAATCACGGTACCAAACATCGTGACCTTTTGTACAAACCTCACCGAACATATAGAACTTATCCCCGCCCGCTTCTTTAAATGCAGGGAGGAAAACAGAGTTAAAAGTAAGTCTTGAAATATGTTTTACCGTATCAACGCGGAATGCGTCAACACCCATATTTATGTATTTTGTGTAGCAGTCCACAAGATAATTGTAAACCTTAGGATTTTCTGTTTCAAGGTCAAAACAGTCATCAGCAATGGTTTTTCTTTGAGCCTCATAATTATCCCAGTCACCGCCTCCGCAAAAGCCGTTATGATGATAAATATTTTCCGGGTCGTTTGAACCGGTCATTACGGCTTGGTTACGTTCGGGGTAACTGTCGCTTGTAAGCTGAAGAAGATTTTTTTCGCCCCAGTTACAGGTATGGTTCAGTACAACGTCCTGAATGACCTTCATTCCTTTGGCATGACAGGCGTCAATAAGATCCTGATATGTAATACCGTTAGATTCATATCTTGTATCAACTGCGCTGAAATCGTATGCGTGGTAGCCGTGGTAATCATAACCGGATTTGTTTTCAACAACAGGCGTTATCCAAATGGCAGTAAATCCGAGAGCCTTAATATAATCGAGCTTATCAATAAGTCCCTTAAAATCACCTCTCCATGACGGATCATTTTCGGGGTTTTGAGCTTTTTCGTCTTCGGAAGTACGGGTATTGTTGCTTGGATCTCCGTCATAAAATCTTGTTGTTATGAGGAAGTAAATAGATTCGTCACGGAAATCGGTTCTTGAATCAGCAAAAATTACGCCTCGTTCCTCATTTGACAAAATATCGGAAGACGACGCTGCGGAAGCGGACAAAACCGTTCCGTCCACACAGGTGGCTGCCATAATTGCCGTGAGTAAAATTGCCGATGAGCGTTTCAGAAATTTCTTCATCTTTGATAATCCACTCATTAAGATAATCAATCCTTTCAAAATAATTGTCTGGTCGTTTAGATGAACTGCCTACTGTAATAAAGCCAATGGGTCTGCGGTTACCGTTTTTAAAATTTAATTAGGCACCTCCGTTCTTTGTTTATTTCGCACAGATACTCTAATTTGTTTTATTTTATAATAAAACAAAATTTTTGTAAAGTTTCCATTTTGTAAATATTTTATTCATATTTATATATTTTTTCCGTAATATTAGTAATATTAACTAATCAAATAAGTTGACAATCGTTAAAAAAACGAAATTATTTCTCACAATATTAAATATCAACAAAATTTAATTTTAATATTTATTAATTTTAACATTTAATTTTATATTCTTATACCGCACAAAATAGTTTTAAACACGAGTATTGCACGGTCAAATTCATTACAGATACGAAAAAACTCCCGAAACGGTATATCCGTATCGGGAGGTTTTGTAATCAGTTATTATATTAAAGAGCATCAACGAGCTTTTGAACAGCTTCAAGTGCCTCATCGGGCAGCTTGTCGTATCCGTCTTTTTTCTCTGCGAAGCCTTTGATTGCGTTTACGCGGTTTTCCATAGCATTTTTCAGAGCCGCTCTGTAATCGGCATCGTCAAGGTTCGGTGTAAATCCTTCCCAAGGAAGAATTTCAACATCTTCAAACGGACCCCACTTTTCAAATTTAGCCGTTCCTTCAACAATTGCCTCAAGGATTCCGAGCGTATCCTCCTTGTTAACTTTCTTGCCCATAAAGTCACCCGTATTAACTATGTAGCAGGCAACATTCTTTTCGGCAACGAGCTTTTTGAACTTCTCGTAATCGTTTACAAGCGGATAAGTTCTGAACGGGTTTGCATAAGGAACAATACGGAGTGCGTTCATATCCGTTCCTGCCTTTACACGTTCTGCTGACGATGTTTTTGTTGCAAGAGTCGCACCCATTACCGAAGCCAGCGCCGCGCCCTCCAGCTTTATGCAGGGAGGTATTGTCGGATCTTTCATTATCCAAATAATGGAATTTACAGGTGACTCAATCTTATCCACACGGTTCGGTGACCACAATTTGGATTTGATTGCACGTCCGTTTCCGTTTCTTATATCTTCGGTAACAAGCTGTATTTTTCCCTCGCTGTCCTTTGTGCATGAGCAGTTCTGAACGCTGAGAAGATATTTGTTGTCAGGACAGCCTGTCGGATAATCCGCAGTTTTGTCAAAATACGAGGGTTCAAGTGCAACAGATGCACAGGTATCTGAATTAATGATGAAAGCATCATCGTGAAGAACCGTTATATTCGGATATTTTCCTCCGTGCTGAGCATGTGTAAGCGTTGACTTACCCGAACCCGAAAGACCGAATACGGAAGCAACATACTTTCTGCCGTCGGCAAGAGTATATTCCTTTTGACCGCCATGGCATGAAGCATAACCGTTACGGTTTGCGATAGCCCAAGCAATCGTAAGGGTACCCTTTTTATGTTCACCGAAATACTTCATACCGAGAATAGCGGCACAGTTTTGGTCGGTGTCAAAATAACAGCATGTAAGATCGTCACTCAAACAGCTGTAATCAACATCGGGTGACGGTGTGGGCGTCCACTGAGGATCCGAGAAAATATAAATATCGGGTTCTTTTCCGTTTCCAACGGGAACAGACGATTCATACATCTTGGCATAAGTATCGTTAATATACTGGAAGTTAAGCAGCCAGTTATACATAATAACCTCGTCGCCCTCCGGTATAAGAAGATGAGCCTTTACCATAAATTCCGGATCAAGACCTATATATGCCGTTGCGTGGTAGAGCTTTTTGAAACGTGTTTTATATACAGCGTCCATAACTACCTTGTCGAGCTTTGCGTCGTCTACGCCGGGTTCGCCCTTTATGCGTCTTGCCGCCGCATATCTGCCCGTTACTGCGCCGTCGTTAAAAAGGAGAACCTTTGCGTCTGCGGGAAGACCTATTTCCTCACTCTTGTAAACAGGCATATCCGTAACAACGGTACCCGGAGAATTTTTTGCAAGATTATAAGCCTCTGCGAGCGAATTTACCTCAACAACATTGTTGCCGTAAAAAGCGCCCTCAATGATTGAACGTGTTTTTGAAAAACCAACTTTTCCTTTTCCTATTTCTGATATAGGATAATACGCTTTGGTTGACATTGTTTGTAACCCCCTGTATTAATTTTGAAAACGAAAATTATGCCGTTTTCACGAATAAATATATTTTACTTCTAACACCATATTTTGTCAAGACAATAATATTATATTTTTACCGTCCCAAATGCAGTTTAATTTTTTTATGTTTCAAAACAGACTTTTTCAATGTATTTTTTAAGTTATTTTTTTGACAGTTCCTATTTTTTTTTGAATAATTGAAATTAAAAAAATTCAAAATCAAAACGTCATAATCAAGCGGTCAAACCTCCGCTAACCCGACATTTCGGGAAACTTTGAGCCGTTGACGTAATATCCGTCGGTACTTTCAACAACCGCATTTAAGTCTTCGTCAACATATATGTTATATACAACATAATAATATGTAACCGTACCGGAATTTGAAACATACATTAAATTTACAGACGTATGCCCCGAACGCAATATATCAAAACTATATTCCGTCTTACCGCCCGAATCTTTCTTGAAGTCAACATCGGCAATGTTACTGTCGCTTATAGAGCAATTCCATTTGCAGTCCTCCGACGGATTATCCAGTTTAACGGAAAGCGTCTTTTTTTCCTGAACAAATTCCGGCAAACTGTCGTCAAAGTATTCTCCCTCGGACGATGTAACCTCCATATTAAGGTTCGGCACCACGGTAACATTATATTTTAATGTATATTTTTTTCCGTCACAAGAATTATATGTAAACTCGATAACCGCCGCGCCGGCACGAAGAGTTTTTACACGGTACTCCAGCATAACCGAGGCATTTATAATGTCAAATCTGCCGCCGACAACAGGCGACGATACCGAAAGAATACTTTCGTCCGAAACCTCGCAGCTCCAACGGTACGGAGCCGTAACGGGAGCTTTGACGGATAACTTGTATTCCGGAGACGTCGGCTTTTGGGGAGAAACATTCAGCGTAAAATATTTATCGGCTATCTTTGATTTTTTATCTTTTACTTTAACGCAGATTTTGTAAACTCCGGATTCCGACGGGGTCCACATCATAGTTTCTACATTGCCGAAACCCGAAAGAGTCTGCCACGAACCGGAGCCTTCCTTTTTCATATAGAAAGCATACTTGTATTCGGGTGTGCCCCCAATCGCCTCTGCCGCAATGGTTACGGAATCTTCGGTATTTATATATGCGGCGCTCACCACGGAACGGTTTTCCAATTTTGGCTTTACTGTCACGGTAAAAAATTTTTTGTAGGCTATTTTCATCGGGGAAAGCACCTTTACGCAAACCGTATATTTTCCCGCAAACTTAGGCTTCCAGTTGTAAGAAGAAAGGGTACTAAAATTTTTCATTGTCGTCCAATATGTATCTTCATATTTTGACAAATACGCAAACTTACATTTTTTGGCGTCCATTGCCGCCGTTTTGGCGGTAATTTTGACGCTTTCTCCAAGATATATTTCTTCGGAACTTACAGAGGATTTGTTAAACAGCCCCGACGTTATTTCGATCCAAGGGTTTTCCGCAGCAGAAACCCGAATAGACGGAACAAATGTAAGTATTAACGACAGCACGACTGCGGCGGCAGCCGAAAAAAAACCTCGCCGTTTCATTTATACTTCCTCCAATGAAAAATTTTCTTATACAATAAACTTATACAATGATTTTATTATTAACACAAACAAAAAATTCTGTCAACCTTACGCCAAAAGATTGACAGAATTGTAATCAGATAAATATACTTATAATTCCTTTTACAAAAAATGACACGAACCAAGCTATCCCGCACTGTGAAAGAACAACAACAAACGCATATTTGGCTCCAAGTTCCTTTTTGACCGAATTGACCGCCGCAACGCAGGGAGTATACAGCAGACAAAATATAAGAAAAATAATTGCGCTGAAAGGCGTAAAAATTGAATACAGACCCGAAACCGAATCGCCTATAAGTACCGAAAGGGTACTTACAACGCTTTCCTTTGCCACAAAGCCTGTAATCAAAGCCGTTGACGCCTGCCATGTTCCAAAACCCAAAGGCGAAAACAGCGGAGCGATAAACCCTCCCAAAAGGGCAAGCAGACTATGCGACGGGTCTTCGACCACATTTAATTTTGCGTCGAAATTGTTAAGGAACCATATAATTACGGACGCAACAAAAATTATCGTAAACGCTTTTGTTATAAAATCTCTTGATTTGTCATAAAGAAGATGCAAAACACTTTTTGCCGTGGGAAAACGATAATTTGGAAGTTCCATTACAAACGGAACAGGTTCACCCTTGAATACCGTTCCCTTTAAGCAAAAGGCGAACAGTATGCCTACCGCTATTCCTGTAAAATAAAGACCTGTCATTACCAACGGCGCATAGTTCGGGAAAAAAGCCATTGTAAACATTGCGTAAATCGGCAGCTTTGCCGAACAGCTCATAAACGGCGTCAGCATTATTGTCATTTTTCTGTCACGGTCAGACGACAGCGTCCTTGTCGCCATTATTGCGGGAACAGAACAGCCAAAACCGATAAGCATCGGGACAAAGCTGCGGCCTGAAAGACCTATTTTCCTCAGCAGCTTATCCATAACAAAAGCAATCCTTGCCATATATCCGCTGTCCTCCATAATGGAAAGAAAGAAAAACAGCACGACTATAATCGGCAAAAATGTAATAACACTTCCCACTCCCTCAAAAACACCGTCAATTACAAGAGAATGTACAACAGTGTTTATGCCGTAGTTTGTAAGGGCAGAGTCGACCAGTCCTTTAATATACTCCACTCCCGCCTCTGCGGCGGATTCCAGCCATACTCCGATAACCCCGAACGTAAGCCAGAACACCGTACCCATTATTATTATAAAGGACGGTATGGCGGTATATTTTCCGGTAAGTATTTTATCTATTTTTACGCTCCGCAAATGTTCCTTGCTTTCCTGCGGCTTTATGACCGTAAGCGCTGAAACCCTGTCTATAAATTCATATCTCATATCGGCGATTTCAGTCTGACGTTCTTTACCGGATTCTTCCTCCATTTGCACTATTATATGTTCAAGTGCGTCAAGCTCGTTCTGTTCAAGCCGCAGCATATTTATAACAGACTTGTCGTTTTCAACTATTTTCGTTGCCGCAAACCTTACGGGCAATTTTTGACTGTGGGCGTGGTCATTTATAAGATGTATTATGGCATGCAGACATCTGTGCATTGCGCCCCCGTCGTGTCCGTTCTCGTCGCAAAAATCCATTCTGCCGGGTCTTTCACGGTACTGCGCTACATGCAGGGCGTGTTCAACCAGTTCATTTATTCCCTCGTTTTTTGCCGCAGAGATGGGTATAACGGGAATACCCAAGATTTCCTCAAGGGTATTCACCAAAACAGTGCCTCCGTTTTCCCGTACCTCGTCCATCATATTAAGCGCAAGAACCATAGGAATATCCAGCTCCATAAGCTGCATTGTCAAATACAGGTTTCTTTCAATATTTGTCGCGTCCACAATGTTTATTATTCCGTGCGGTCTGTTTTTGATAAGAAAATCTTTTGTTACGTTTTCCTCTTCGGAATAAGGCGACATTGAATATATTCCCGGCAAATCGGTTATAAGCGTGTTTGGATGACCTATAATTACACCGTCTTTTCGGTCGATAGTAACTCCGGGAAAATTTCCGACGTGTTGGTTAGAACCTGTAAGACGGTTAAACAGCGTTGTTTTTCCGCAGTTTTGGTTACCGGCAAGCGCAAAAGTTATTGTGGTTCCCTCGGGAAGTTCATCGCCCCGTTTTTTTACATGGTAAACACCCATTTCACCCTTTTGCGGATGCGCGATTTCTTTCAAATTTCTCGTTTTTTCTTTTACCTGCTCAAGCTTATGTACCTTTTTTATTTCTATCAAAGCCGCGTCCGACTTTCGCAGTGTAAGCTCGTAGCCCCTGACGCGGAACTGTATAGGGTCGCCCATAGGCGCTGTTTTGACAAGGGAAACTCTTGTGCCGGGAGTCAGCCCCATATCAATAATATGCTGCTTTAGGGCTGTATCGGCACTGTCCACCTTTGATATTGTACCCTCGGTTCCTTTTTCCAAATCAGCCAGCGTCATAATAATATCACCAGATCCACCAATAAAATATTTAATTCCCCAAGCGCAGGGATTTAAAGGAAACGTCACATCGACAAAAACACGGGCGCAAACCTTTATTTTTCTACCGCGTTTTCTATTACTTTCCTTAACTCATCCATACCCGTACCGTCCGCTGAGGAACACGGATACAGGTCAATATCGCCATAATCGGAAAGTTCCTCCGTAAACGCATCAATACGGCTCTGTTTCTGTGAATTTTTTATTTTATCGGCTTTTGTAAGAGCAATTATAAAATTGTAACCGCTGTTGTACAAAAAGTCTATCATAGTCATATCGTCAAGTGTGGGACTGTGACGAAAGTCGCATATCTGAACCACAAGAGGTATGTTCCTTTTCTGTGCGAAATAGCCTTCAACCAGTTCGGACCATCTTTGCTTTTCGGACTGTGAAACCTTTGCGTATCCGTAACCGGGCAGGTCCGCAAAATACGCCTCTTTCAGTGAGAAAAAGTTTATGGTTGCGGTTTTCCCCGGCTTTGAGCTTACCCTGGCGATAGATTTCCGATAAAGCAGCCTGTTTATTAACGAAGATTTCCCGACATTCGATTTTCCCGAAAATACTATCTCAGGCAAATCAGACGCGGGAATATCGCCCGATACCCCGTATGATGCTTTAAACTCAGCAATTTGAAAATTCATACATATCCCCTTTATTATGCTTTACCCGCTGCCAGTGCGGTATCCAGAACTTTATCTATATTGTTTGCGAAAACAAAATTGACAGACTCCTTTACCTTGTCGTCGATTTCATCAATATCCGATTTATTGTCCTCCGGAATAATAATGGTCTTTATTCCGAAACGGTACGCCGCCATAGCTTTTTCTTTTAATCCTCCTATGGGCAGCACACGTCCTCTTATCGTTATTTCTCCCGTCATTGCGACATCGTGTTTTACCGGTCTTCCGGTAAGTGCGGACGTTATGGCGGTTGCAAGAGTTATTCCTGCGGAGGGTCCGTCTTTCGGTACGGCTCCCTCCGGAACATGAATATGTATATCCTTGTTCTTATAGAACTCTCCGTCTATATTTAACTTTTCAGCCATTGTCCTTATGCAGGTATAAGCGGCGTATGCCGATTCCTTCATAACATCTCCGAGCGAACCCGTAAGCTCGATTTTACCGCTTCCGGTCATAACAGCCACTTCAACGGGCAGTGTTTCACCGCCGACTGAAGTCCACGCAAGACCCGTTGCAAGACCTATCTCGTCATTTTTGTTTGCCGAGTCCAGCTTAAACTTTCTTGTACCCAAATATTCCTCAATATTATCCTTTGTTACCTTTACCGATTTAACGCTTTCGGAAACTATGTTTACGGCTGCTTTATTCATTATTGCTGACAATGTTCTTTCAAGTGAACGTACACCTGATTCCCTTGTGTAACTGTCTATAATATCATAAACGGCGTCATCACTGATTTTGAACATTCTCAAATTAAGACCGTGACGTTTAAGCTGCTTGGATATGAGGTGCTGTTTTGCTATTTGGAACTTTTCCTCACGGGTATAGCTGTCAATATTTATTATATCCATTCTGTCCAGCAGCGGCGCAGGAATTGCGGTGTAGTCGTTCGCCGTTGTTATAAACATAACCTTGCTGAGGTCAAAAGGCATATCAATGTAATGGTCGTGAAACGTCGAATTTTGCTCTCCGTCAAGAACCTCCAGCAGAGCTGACGTCGGGTCGCCGTGAAAATCATTTCCCAGTTTGTCGACCTCATCAAGAAGTATAAGCGGGTTTGAAGAGCCTGCCTGCTTTACGGCATACATTATGCGTCCCATCATAGCGCCTATATATGTTCGCCTGTGTCCTCTTATTTCCGCTTCGTCGTGAACGCCGCCCAAAGCTATTCGCTGATAATTTCTGCCCGTTGCCTCCGCTATTGATTTTGCGATTGATGTTTTTCCTACTCCGGGAGGACCGGCAAGACAAATAATCTGACCGTTGATTTCGGGGTTCAATTTTCTTACGGCGAGCGCCTCTATTATATTTTCCTTGACCTTTTTAAGACCGTAATGGTTCTTGTCAAGGTTCGCGGCAATTTTTTTGATGTCGAGCTTTTCTTTTGTATATATTCCCCACGGAAGTTCTATACAGGTATCAATATAATTTCTTATGACATTAGCCTCGGCAGTGTTTCCTGCGGTTTTTTCCAGCTTCCGCAGTTCGTTCATAAGATTCTTTTTGTTTTCGTCCGTTGTTTTAAGCTCGGATATTTTTTCACGGTAATCGCTTAATTCGCTTTCGGTATCATCGTTTTCTCCAAGCTCCGCCCTTATGGCTTTAATTCTTTCGCGCAGATAATATTCCTTTTGGTTTTCGTCCATACTCGCCTTTGTTCTTTCGGATATTTCTTCCTCCATTGCAAGGATATTGTTTTCACGTTTGAACATTTTTATTATTTTCTGCAAACGCTTTTCCTCGTTCATTGTTTCGAGTATTTCCTGTTTTTTACGGTAATCTCTTATAACATTGTCCGCAATATAGTCGGAAAGCCTTCCGGCGTCGGTTATATCGTGCGCCGTAAGTATCATATCCTGAGGAACGTGAGAATTAAGTATGGCAAACTCTTCAAACATATCCTTTACCGTATTCATCATCGCTTCAACTTTAATTGAATTTGGCGCGCTTTTTATGACGGGTACCGTAATTTTTGCTTCAATGTATGACGAATTATCGTTAAAGCTGTCGGCTTTGGCTCTGGACACGCCTTGAGCCACTACACGGAAAACCCCGCCCGAAATTTTTGCGATTTGGAGTATTTTTGTAAGTACGCCCACGGAATACAATGTATCTGATGTAGGATCGTCCTCCGTTGAATCGGTTTGAGAGGTTATAAATATATGTTGATCATTATTCATTGCTTCGGTAAGCGCAAGGACAGACTTCCTTCTGGCAACATCAAAATGAAGTATTGTTTCCGGAAAAATTACCAATCCTCTGAGCGGCAGAACGGGAACCGTCTGAAACTCTGTTTTTTCGTTTTCCATTTTTCTCTCCTGTATTTTAGTTTTAATTTATAAGCGTATTATGAGCGTATTATAACACATTTTGAGCGTTATATCAAGTAACGGTTACGGCCGTGCGCCGAGGGCGGTGTAGGTTTACAATTGATATGTTACAGTGAGTAAAAAATAATAGCAAATAGGAAGAACCTGTGTTACAGTTAATTTA
>CANQBK010000063.1 GCA_947589485.1 uncultured Clostridia bacterium
GTTTTTCGGTGGGGAACCCACGCAAGGGGTTCCCCGTAATTTTTTGTTTTCTTTTTTTAGAAATGATAGTTAAGGGCCCGCCCTTAAAAACCCGCCAAAGGCTCTGCCTTTGGAATCCGCAAGCCTTTGAAAAGGCTTGACCGAAACTTTTGATTATGGTTAAAATAACTTACGCCGCGCGATTGTAGTTTCGGCTCGGCGCTACGAGCGAACGCAGTGTTTATTATTGTACTCTTTGACAACATTCAGAAATTCATATCCGTAACGCCTTATTTTCAATTCGCTCATACCGCTTATTTTACTCAATTGAGCAATACTTTGCGGACAATATGCCGCAATTTCTTTCAGTGCCGAATCACCGAGTATGGCAAAATCCGGTACTCCGGCGGCAAGCGCCAGCGTTTTGCGCTTTTTGTTTAACCGTTCAAGAAGAATTTCGTCCACCAAAGGTCTTTTGTCCGTTCCGCTCTTAAAAACAATATGCGAATAACTGTCCCTGCTTTCCCTGCGGCATATACTGCAATTTCCGCAAGGAGGTATAAAACTCTCACCAAAATACCCCAGTATCCTTTTTCTTAAACATACGGTTTTTGACGTGGAATAAAATGTCATCATTTTAAGTTTTTCAAGCTCGCTTTTAATATGTACGTTGCGTTCATTTTCACTTAAACTTTGATTTTTAGAACTGTTCTTTATAAGAAACTCATTAATTTTTACGTCCTTGCCGCTGTATAAAAGAATACAGTCTGACGGCTCTCCGTCACGTCCCGCACGACCTGCCTGCTGATAATATTCCTCCATATTTTGCGGCATATTGTTATGTATGACGTATCTGACATTCGGCTTGTTTATCCCCATACCAAACGCACTCGTGGCAACTATAATTTTTGCCCTGTCGTAAATAAATTCGCCCTGATTAAACGCTCTTTCTCCGTCAGTCATACCCGCATGATACGGAAGTGCAGAATATCCGTTCTCCGACAACATATCCGCAACCGTATCAACCCCTCTGCGAGTGGAACAGTATATAATACCCGAATTTTCCTTGTGTGAAGATACATAATCAAGTATGAACTTCATTTTGTCAATAGGTTTGTATGTACCGAAATAAAGATTCTCTCTGTCAAAGCCCGTTGTAACGGTATAAGGCGAATTAAGACCAAGATACTTTTTAATGTCCCTTTTTACTCTTTCGGTTGCCGTTGCGGTAAAAGCGGCGATAACGGGGCGTTTTGGGAGCATTGATACAAAATCGGAAATTTCCATATAGCTCGGTCTGAAATCGTGTCCCCATTGTGATATACAATGCGCCTCATCAACAGCGATAAGTGAAATATTATTATTTGCCGCAAAATCCGCAAAGCTGTCTGTTTTAAGACGTTCGGGAGCCACATATATAATTTTATACAGTCCTTTTTTGGCATTTCTAATCGCCATATCCATTTGCCTAAGCGTCAGTGAACTGTTCAAATATGCCGCACGGATACCCATTGATATAAGAGAACGGACTTGGTCCTGCATAAGAGAGATAAGCGGCGAAACCACTATTGTTATTCCGTCAAACGCAATGGCGGGAATTTGGTAACATATAGATTTTCCCGCACCCGTAGGCATAACGGCGCAAATATCATTGCCGTCAAGAATGTTCCTTATAATCTTCTCCTGCCCTCTGCGGAAGAATGTATACCCGTAATATTTTTTTAATATACCGTAAATGTCCGCCAAACGTCTTACCTCCTCCACCACTGTATGCAAAATATACAGCCGTATCTTTCATTATGATTATGCCGTATAACTTTTTATAATATCAACTGTTTTCCGAAATATAAGTCGGTTATTTCTGTATAAGCCGAATTGAGGGAACATATCATCATATATTTGTAATAGTTAATTTTTACCCGACATTTCCTCGTGGTCTTTTTTTACAGCATTGTACAGTTCCGTGCTGTTCCATAATATATTTGTAGAAGTAACAACGGCTTTAAGCGGTACTTTTCCGACGCCGTTTTTGTTCATCGCACGAATAAGCAAATCTATGTCACGGCTCATAAATCCGTACATAACAAGCATTTCTTCGTCAAAGCCGTTTCCGCTGAAATCGTCATTGACCGCCTGAATGTCTTTTAAGCCGACAAGCGCCCCGATAGGCTGATTATATTTTTGTTTTTCAACAATCGTGACCCCCATTTTAAGAGGCAGTGCCGAACGTCTTACTTTAGCGGCACGTTTTTCGTCAAAATTATAGAGCAGAATTAATTTTTTCACGCTGTACCCTCCCGATATGTTCATTTTGCCGTTCGGCATAAAAGCCGTACCGCTCCGCTAATAAAATCGGAGTTTAAACACTCAGTCCGTATCGAGTTTTAAGACAGCCATAAAAGCCTCCTGAGGCACCTCAACCGTACCAAGCTGCCGCATACGCTTTTTGCCCTCTTTTTGTTTTTCAAGAAGTTTCTTTTTTCTTGTAATATCGCCGCCGTAGCACTTTGCCAAAACGTCTTTACGCATAGCCTTAACCGTTTCACGAGCAATAATTTTACCGCCTATGCACGCCTGAATAGGCACCTCAAAAAGCTGACGCGGGATTTTTTCTTTCAGCTTTTCAGCCATTTTTCTTGCTCTTCCATAGGCTTTGTCTGCGTGAATAATAAACGACAGTGCATCTACAACATCGCCGTTCAGCATTATATCGAGCTTTACGAGCTTAGATTCTTCATAACCTACAACCTCATAGTCAAATGAAGCATATCCTCTTGTGCGTGATTTTAGCGTATCAAAAAAATCGTATATAATTTCTGCAAGAGGGAGCCTATAATGTATGTCAACTCTGTCAGCGTCAATGTATTTCATATCTTTGAACACACCTCGTCTGTCCTGACAAAGCTCCATAATATTTCCAACATACTCCGATGGGGAATATATATGTGCATCGGTTATGGGTTCTTCTGCCTTTGCAATCGTTCCCTGTTCGGGATAGTTGGTCGGATTGTCAATCATTTCAACATTGCCGTCGGTTGTTGTTATTTTAAAAATAACGCTTGGTGCGGTTGTAATAAGGTCAAGATTATATTCACGTTCAAGACGTTCCTGTATAATCTCCATGTGTAAAAGTCCCAAAAATCCACACCTAAATCCAAATCCGAGTGCGGCGGAGGTTTCGGGTTCAAACGAAAGCGAAGCGTCGTTAAGCTCCAGCTTTTCAAGAGCATCTCTTAAATCGGGATACTTTGCGCCATCAGCGGGATAAATTCCGCAAAACACCATAGGCTGAACCGCACGGTATCCCGGGAGCGGTTCCTCGGCAGGATTTGACGCAAGCGTAACCGTATCTCCAACACGGGCATCGCTTACGGTTTTTATTGAGGCGGCAACGTAACCAACCTCACCTGCATAAATAGCCTCTGTCGGTTCAAGCGTCGTTGCACGCATAAATCCACATTCCACGACAGAAAATTCCGAGCCTGTTGCCATAAGCCTTATAGTATCTCCCGCACGGAGTTCTCCCTCTTTGACGCGTACATATATAATAACCCCTTTATAGCTATCATAATATGAATCAAAAATAAGTGCTCTAAGCGGTTTTTTTCTGTCGCCGCACGGAGGGGGAACGAGTTTTACTATTTGTTCCATAACATCGTGTATATTAATTCCGAGCTTTGCCGAAATGCAAGGTGCATCGTCGGCAGGAAGTCCTATAACATCTTCAATTTCCGCTTTCACACGGTCGGGATCCGCACCTGGAAGGTCAATTTTATTTATAACGGGAACAATTTCCAAACCCGCGTCCAGCGCAAGATAAGTATTTGCCAAAGTTTGTGCTTCTATCCCCTGCGACGAGTCAACTACAAGAACAGCGCCCTCACATGCCGCGAGTGAACGTGAAACCTCATAGTTAAAATCAACGTGACCCGGAGTATCTATAAGATTAAACACATAATCTTTGCCGTCATCGGCGTGATACAACAGAGTAACTGCGTGTGCCTTAATTGTAATTCCTCTTTCACGCTCCAAATCCATATTATCAAGAAGCTGATCTTCCATATCTCGTATTGCGACGGATTTAGTTTGTTCAAGAATACGATCGGCAAGTGTGGATTTACCGTGATCTATATGTGCAATAATACTGAAATTCCTTATTCTGTCCTGATCAAATGCCATTTTAACCACCCGCTTTTAAAATATATCTTTTTAATTATAACACACCGCAAACACATTTGTAAATTATACAACAAAAAAAGGCGCAGTGCCTGCGCTCCCAATTCGCGTTATCGCTCGCTCCGCTCGCTCGTACTGAGAACCGAAACTACAATCGCGCGGCATAAGTCATTTTAACCATAATCAAAAGTTTCGCTCAAGCCTTTTCAAAGGCTTGCGGCGCAGTGCCTGCGCTCTCGATTCGCGGTGCGGTGCCCGCACCGTCGATTCGCGAAGTCGCTCACTACGTTCGCTCTTACTGAAAACGATAAGTACGTTCGCGCGGCGTTAGTTTATATAACCATAGTCAAAAGTTTCGGTCAAGCCTTTTCAAAGGCTTGCGGCGCCGAGCCGGCGCGGGCAATTCGCGTTGTCGCTCACTACGTTCGCTCGTACTGAGAGCCGAAACTACAATCGCGCGGCATAAGTCATTTTAACCATAATCAAAAGTTTCGGTCAAGCCTTTTCAAAGGCTTGCGGCGCAGTGCCTGCGCTGTCGATTCGCGTTATCGCTCACTACGTTCGCTCGTACTGAGAGCCGAAACTACAATCGCGCGGCGTTAGTTTATGTACCCATAATCAAAAGTTTCGCTCAAGCCTTTTCAAAGGCTTGCGGATTCCAAAGGCGGAGCCTTTGGCGGGTTTTTAAGGGCGGAGCCCTTAACCCTCATTTTTAAAAAAAGAAAACAAAAAATTACGGAGAACCCATTGTACGGGTCCTCCGATGAGTATAAGAGAATATGTTATTTTGCATACTCAATGGCTCTGCTTTCACGAATAATATTTACCTTTATTTGACCGGGATATTCAACTTCCTGCTCAATCTTTTTGCAAATATCACGGGCAAGCAAAATCATTTCATCATCTTTAATTACTTCAGGTTTAACTATAATTCTTACTTCACGTCCCGCTTGGATAGCAAAACTGCGTTCTACACCGGCAAATGACGAGGCAACCTCTTCCAGCTTTTCAAGACGCTTAATATAATTTTCAAGGTTTTCGCGTCTTGCTCCCGGACGGGCTGCGGAAATTGCGTCCGCCGCTTGTACAAGACAGGCAATAATTGTCTTGGCTTCAACGTCACCGTGATGTGCGTGGATCGCATGGACAACAATATCGCTTTCCTTGTATTTTTTGGCAACGTCCACGCCAATCTCTATATGAGAACCTTCAATTTCGTGGTCAAGAGCCTTTCCTATGTCGTGCAAAAGTCCGGCACGCCTTGCCATTGTAGGCTCAAGCCCTAACTCCGAAGCCATAATTCCGGCAAGATAAGCAACCTCCAGCGAATGGTCGAGAACATTTTGACCGTAGCTTGTACGGAAATGCAGTCTGCCCAACAATTTGACAAGCTCCGGATGTATTCCGTTAATTCCGGTTTCAATAATGGCACGCTCTCCCTCTGACTTAATCATCTGTTCCACATCACGGCGAGCCTTTTCGTACATTTCCTCAATACGAGCAGGATGGATACGTCCGTCCGAAATAAGCCTTTCAAGAGTGACCTTTGCAATCTCACGTTTAACCGGCTCAAAACAAGAAAGTGTAATTGCCTCGGGCGTATCGTCTATAATAAGATCAACTCCCGTCAAAGTTTCAATCGCCCTGATATTGCGTCCCTCACGTCCTATAATGCGCCCTTTCATTTCATCGTTGGGCAAAGGAACAACCGAAACCGTCGATTCGCTTACATGATCCGCCGCAACACGCTGTATCGCAAGAGAAATAATTTCCCTTGCTTTCTTTTCGGATTCTTCACGGGTCTTTTGCTCAAAATCCATAATCTTTACGGCTTTTTCATGTACAAGCTCATTGTCAAGAATGTTAAGAATATACGCCTTTGCCTGTTCCGAAGTAAGTCCCGAAATTTTTTCAAGCATATCAAACTGGCTTTGCTTGATTTTTTCAGCTTCTTCCAGTCTGGCGGCGGCATCTTTATCCTTGCGCGCAACAGCTTCTTCTTTCTTTTCGAGTCCGTCCAGCTTTTTTTCGACGGATTCTTCCTTTTGCTGAACTCGTCTTTCCTGACGCTGCATATCTCTGCGTCTTTCCGAAATTTCACGCTCAGCATCGGAAATCATTTTGTGAACCTCGTCTTTACCCTCAATAACCGCTTCTTTTTTGGTAGACTCTGCTGTGCGCTGTGCTTCTTCCACTATTCTTTTTGCCTCAAGCTCGGCTGACCCTATTTCCTTTTCGCCAAACTTTTTCCTAATGAAGTAACCGCCGACAATTCCGACAGCCAAAACAAAAACAACAAGAATAATTACCCATATCGGATCCATTGTGATTTGACACCTCCCAAGTTATTTTTAATTCCTACGTTTTGTTGTAAAGACCGTCCGCCCGAACCGTAAAAATCAACCCAAGGGTGCCGTAATCAATATTTTTTATATTCGGTTTTTTGTGTTGTATATACCGTAAAGTGCTTAAAAGCCACTTATTCCTATCCAAAAACTTCGACAGGCAAAACAATATACAAGGCTCTTTTGCGATTTTCGCGTCCGTACAGAGCAATTGTATACCGTACTTTTAAAATTTGCCAATCTTCGGAAACAATACACAATAAATTTGTTTAAACAAAACTTTATAAACAAAACTCTATCATATATTAATTCCGCATATATATTGTAAACGGCATAAATGTATAATAAATTATCATATAAACAAACATAAAAATTATAAAATAAAAAATACTGTAAGCCAAAACGGCTTATACGGCATTTTGAGATTATGAATCGGCAGACAGGCTTGACACCCTGTTTTTCCGACAGAAGATTCTGCCCAATATATTGTATAACGTAAGTTACTGTATTGTCAAGATTTTTGTCCTGCCAAATACAATTTAAAACATATTATTTCGGTCTTTCATATTTAAGTGCGTCAATGCTGTCGCCAAAGCCCTTGGTTGTGGGGTCATTTAATGTGTTTATAACGCTTATTGCGGTAACTCCCAACACATAAGGATTTTGGAGCGCACGGAACAGTGTTTGCCCCACCAGCTCCCACGATGTCATACTGTCGGGACTGTACCCGAAATAACTGAATATAGGTATAAATACGGCGAGAATAACCTGCACCCACCAAACAGGGTTTGTAAGCCTTACTTTCCAATTTATCTTCATATAAATACCTCTATACCGTTATATAAAGTACCTGACCGCCGTAAATGAGATTCGGATTTTTTATATTGTTTTCGTCGGCGATTTTTTGATATGTGGTATCATATTTTTGCGCTATACTCGAAAGAGTATCTCCCGGGCGGACTATATATGTGTATGTCTTGGCTTTGCGTACCGCCTTACGCAGGTTTTTTGCGTCAACGGCCGCCGTCACACTGCCGTTTATTCCTATTACCACTCTGTTTCCGTCAGCTTCAATTACGGTATACTTTTCCTTATTGTCGATAAACAGTTCCTTTCCGCTGTCATAATCGACGGGATTTATTACCTCGACCCAATCGCCCGTCTTAAACTCACTTTTAAAGCCGCTGTCGGTATTTTCAATATCTGTATCGGAATACATACAGTCAAGGTCTACTTCTCCGCCAATACCCTTTATTGAACCTCTGCCGCCAATATTATACTGCCAAAGATAACAACTGTATGACGGGTCGCTCACGCCCCATTGTGCAAGCCACAAGTCATATTTCCCCAAAAGTTCTTCCTTATACAAATAATTTTCCAGCCAATTCGGATTAAGATACAAGCCTGCTTTATATCCCGATTTTTCCATATATTCGCAAAATGTCTTTGCGATGTCGGTACATACGCGTCTGCCTGTCCTTGCAATCGAGCTGTCCTCCAAATCATAAAAAACCGGCAGCTGAAGATTATTCCCCTTGATACAGGAGATACAGTATTTTGCTTCTTTAATTGCTTCGTCGGTATTTTGGGCGTATGAATAATGATATGCTCCGCAGGGAATATTTTTGCTCTGAAAGCCTTTTATATTTCTGTCAAATTTGCTGTCTTTCTGCCCGGGCTGCCAGCCATAGCTGCTGCGGACAATAACAAATCCCACTTCGCTGCCGTCGATTTCGTCAAAATCAATGTCGCCCTGAGCGTATGATACATCTATTCCGTATTTTTTCGGCATATATAAGACCTCCCACAAAACAATACGTTTTAATGTTATAATTTGTCAGGCTCTCCAATATCTTGGAGGCATAACGCTCACTCCATAATTATGCAATGTACAGATAAACTTATGAACGGTATTTGATATTATTTTAATTTTGAGGTAAAATAAATAAGGTGATTTTTAACCCAATGGGCAATAAGCCTTCCGCCTTTTATGCCGCACATTCCGAAATTGATTGATTTGCGGCTGAAACCCTGCTTATAAAAAGCAGGACTTTATAAAACAGTAATTGAGAGGAAGTATTTAATTTGAACGAAATTATAAGAACAGAACTGACGTCACTCCGCAGAAAAATAATAGAAAACGAATTTAAGGACTTAAACGATATGCAGCGTCAGGCAGTTTTTGCGGTAAACGGACCTCTTCTTGTACTTGCAGGCGCAGGAAGCGGAAAAACAACAGTCTTGGTAAACCGTATCGCCAATATACTGCGGTGGGGCAAAGCATACGAAAGCGACGAGGTTTACGGGGAATATACGGACACGGAAATCGAGGAAATAAAAAAAGCCGCCGAGGGAGAATGTATTTTAGACGTTGAGCTTGCGGACAAACTTTCCGTATCAAAAGTATACCCGTGGAAAATCCTTGCAATTACCTTTACCAACAAGGCGGCAAGAGAGCTTAAAGACCGTATATGCGCCAAAGTGGGCGAAAGCGGCAACGATATATGGGCATCTACCTTTCATTCGGCGTGTGCAAGAATATTAAGACGGAATGCGGAGCTTTTGGGATATTCGAGCAGTTTTGCAATATATGACAGTGACGACCAAAAAAGACTTATAAAGGACTGTATAAAGTCGCTTAGAATCGACGAAAAAATAGTTTCCGTCAAATCCGCAATCATAGAAATATCTCACGCAAAGGACAAAATGATTTCACCGAGCCAATATAAGTCGGATACGGGAAACGACATACGCATGGTTTCCATAGCAAAAATATATGAGCTTTATCAGCAGCGGCTTCTTCAATCAGACGCAATGGACTTTGACGATATTATTTTCAACACGGTGACATTGTTTAAATCAAACCCCGATGTGCTGGAAAAATATCAGGAACAATTCAAATACATAATGGTTGACGAATACCAAGACACAAATACCGTACAGTATGAGCTTGTACGTTTGCTTGCCCAAAAGTACAAAAACATTTGCGTTGTTGGTGACGACGACCAGAGCATTTACAAATTCAGGGGAGCCAACGTAAGCAATATACTTGAATTTGAACGGGATTATGAAAGTACCCGTATAATTAAACTGGAGCAAAACTACCGCTCAACCAAAAATATTCTTACCGCCGCAAACCATATTATAAAAAACAATACCGTCCGCAAAGATAAAACACTGTGGACACAAAACGAGCAGGGAGAAAAGGTAATATGGTATACTGCGTCCGATGAGTCCGACGAGGGTGTTTACATTGCAAAAACCATAAAAGCTATGGCTGAAAAAGGTGCGAAATATTCCGACTTTGCGGTTCTTTACCGTATGAACTCACAGTCACAGAACATTGAACGGATACTTGTACATTTCGGCATACCGTACAAAATAATAGGCGGTCACAGATTTTACGAACGCCGTGAAATACGAGATATGGTCGCATATTTAAATGTTATAAGCAATCACCACGACAACAGCAGGCTTAAAAGAATAATAAACGTCCCCAAAAGAGGAATAGGGGATTCGACAGTAGGTAAAATAGAAGAGATAGGATATTCGCTTGGTCAAAGTATGTACGAAACAATAAAACAGGCTGATGAATTTGAGGCTCTTTCCAGAAGCCGTGAAAATCTTTTAGGGTTCCGAAAAATAATTGACGGGCTTTCCGATATGCTTGATTATATGCCTGTTTCGGAAATGTATGAAAATATGATAAAGCTCATAGGCTATGAACAGTTCATAATGAAAGAAAGCGACCACGGTGAAACAGCCGTCGAGAATATCCACGAGCTTAAATCGAGTATAATAAAATATGAAGAGGAACACGGCGAAGATGCAACGCTCCGCGGATTCCTTGAGGAAATTTCCCTTTTGACAGACATAGATTCATACGACGAAGAGAGCGGAAGCGTTGTGCTTATGACCCTACATTCGGCAAAGGGACTTGAATTTCAAAACGTGTTCATTCCCGGTATGGAGGAAAATATTTTCCCCGGCTTTCAGGCGACAATGAACCCCGAAGATATGCAGGAGGAGCGCCGTCTTGCCTATGTTGGAATTACAAGAGCAAAAAAGAGTTTGTTCCTTATCAACTCAAAGAGCCGTATGCTGTTTGGTCATACATCTCGAAACCGTCCCTCACGATTTTTGAATGAACTTCCAAAACAAATAATTGAAGAAAAGCAAAAAGAAATTGTACGCAGTCCCGCCGCAAAAATACCCGAAACCAAAAATTTGCGCCGAGAAAGTATCGCAAAGAGCAGGACTATAACCTCCGGAATCACAAAAAAGCCGACTGAAAACTACAACGCAGGTATGAAGGTTTCGCATAAATCCTTTGGCGAAGGCGTTATTCTAAGCCTAAAGCCGATGGCTTCCGATACTATGCTTGAAATAGCTTTTGATACGGTGGGAACAAAAAAACTTATGGCTTCATTTGCGAACCTTACCATACTTGAATAACAGGAGATGAACTTATGCCCGCCGTTGTTTCACACTATCTTGTTGCCGAAAAGGTTTACAACACGCTTTTGAAAAAATATCCGTCGCTTAATATAAACCGAACATCATTCATTTGGGGAGCCTCAGGTCCCGACATATTTTTTGCACATAGGATACTTCCGTGGCAAAAGGGAAAAAGTTTACGTTACGTTGGTACGGAAATGCACAATACTCCGGCTGACGAAATAATAAACTACTTTACGGATTATTCAAAAAACAATAAGGACGGGCTATGTTTTTCTTACACCTTGGGGTTTGTAACACATTATACATTTGACAGCACGGCTCACCCGTTTGTACTGTATTTTTCCAATATAATGTCGCATCGGCAACCGTTTAAGCATAAATCTGTCTGCCACAATGAAATCGAATCCGCGCTTGACACAATGTTCCTGAAGCTGGAAAAAAATGAGCGCATTTCCGATTTTAAGCTCCAATCCGCATCGCCTGCCGACAGCAAAGTAAATCTAAGCATAGCACGCCTGTACCATTCATACCTTTTGTCCGAAAAAGGTATGGAAATATCGCCGGAAACGATGGAAGAAGTACAGCGCGACTGGAACAAGGGTCTGTCTATGCTCAATGACAGTCATCAGCTTAAAAAAAGCGTCGTTCAAACAGGCGAAAAAATACTAAGGCTTAAACCGATATTATCACCAATAATACGCACCCCGCATCCGGATTTAAAAAACGACTATGCAAATATGCAAAAGAGGGAATGGTTCTCACAAACCGACGAAAAAGTCCATAACGAAAATTTCTTTGAACTTGCCGATAAAGCCGTAAAAAAAGCTCTGGAAATCATAGATGTATTAATGTCCGGAAAAAAGCTCCCCCACTCTATGTGCAAGGCGAGTTTTTCCGGACACGAATAACAGCTCCCGTAAAAAATTATTCATTCAGATATTCAACGGAGGTGCTGTAAGAAATACGGCTGTAATCATTTTTTAACAAATCCTGCGAATTTATGTAGAAATTAATTTCAGAAGCATAAATCTCCTCGTCATAATCCAATATGTAGGCACCGAAAAGAAGCATATCATTGTCGGACGAGGATTCGACCTTTCGTAACATACAGTTTTTCAAATAATCAAA
The DNA here is from genome assembly GCA_947589485.1 of uncultured Clostridia bacterium. GTDB lineage: Bacteria > Bacillota > Clostridia > Oscillospirales > Acutalibacteraceae > UBA1213. The sequence continues at coordinate 12,090 of CANQBK010000063.1, forward strand.
CTTTTCTCCGCTATATATATCCTTATCAAACAATTCATAAAAATTAAGCGATTCTTCAAGATTTATACCCAATTCGGCAGCCGTTTTAAACATACATTCCGTGGGTTCTGCGCCGCGCAAAACCTTAAACTTTGTTTTTTCAAAGCTCAGCTGTAAGGGATTATCGAGTTTTATAAATTTTAACAAATCGCTGTCCGATAACGTATCAATGAAAATATCCTGGGCAACGCCGATATTTAAAATATCTTCAACCGTGACATTCGGATTTATTGATTTATGGTATACGACCCTGCTTTCCTTAATACCATCGGCATCGTACACAAAAAACTGTAAAAGACCGCTTTTGGGCAAATAATCGTTGTCGGGAAACATATCCAAACGTATTTGCGCCACCATAAGCATTTTTTCACCGGTGGAGGAAACGGGATAAGGAATACTAATATCCCAGTAGGGGATACCGCCCAACTTGCTTGAAAACAATTCTTCATCGTCAGTAAACTCTTGTTCCAATTTAATTACTTCTTCTTCCCTAACATACCTTTCTATAACTGCCCTCGTCAGCCTTTCTACATCTGCTTCCGGGGGCAATATCGGCTCACGCATAATATTATATACTATTAGTCTGCTTCTTTTTTTATAAATGCAAGACAAATAAATTATACATACGCCGCCGGAAATTACCAACAAAAACAAAAACGTAATTCCTATGTAATCTGCAAGTTCATATTTTCTGTCGGTTAAATATTCATAAAATAATGTCAATATAAGAGAAAGCCCAAAGGACACTATAACCATTCCAAATACAAACATAAATATATTTTTTCTATACCTGCACTGTAAGGCTCCGTACCTTATTAACTCGACGGATAATATTATAGCTCCCAAAAAAAGAGGAGCAATAGTAATAATTTCCTCAAAACAGCAAGCCGCTAACATTAACAGCGAAAACATAATAATAATACCGGCGACAACGGTAAGCAACACCTGCTTTAACAGGCTTTTCTTTTTGTTTTTCTGTTTTATTCCCTTTACCTTTATACAACAGTTGTCTACTCTTTCAATATTCATTTGATTTGACGACATTGCCAAAATAAAGTTTATGACCTCATATAGCCCTCTGAACATAAGTATATAATCATATTTTTTGTCTTTGAACGTAATTTTGAAATTATCGTCACACCTTGAAACGGTAAAAGCATATTCATCTTTGGTACCCGTAATTATGTTATCGTAACTGTTATATTTAATCATTAAATTCTTGCATTTTTTCACAGTTGATTTGTATATAATATTTAAATCGTCATATTTAGTCATATTTTGTTCTCCTTACTGCAATGTTGTTAAATATAATTAAAGTATCTGTATTGATAGTTTGTAAATATAAGTAAAGTATTCGTATTAATAGTTTGTGAATATAACAAAAATACCTGTCTTTACAGACAGGCATTTTTTAACAGCTCACACCCTGAAAACTAAATAAAGAGAAAGCAAAAACCAAGTACACTTGGACAAGCCCTCGACCTATTAGTACTGCC
>CANQBK010000064.1 GCA_947589485.1 uncultured Clostridia bacterium
GGGCGAAAAACAGTCCGGTGGACTGTTTTTCGGTGGGGAACCCACGCAAGGGGTTCCCCGTGAACAATAGTTTTTTGCCTTTGTTAATGATAGTTAAGGGCTCCGCCCTTAAAAACCCGCCAAAGGCTCTGCCTTTGGAATCCGCAAGCCTTTGAAAAGGCTTGAGCGAAACTTTTAACTATGGGTACATTAACTTATTGCGCGCGAATGTAGTTTTGGCTTGCAATACGAGCGAGCGACAGCGCGAATTGCCCGCGCCGGCTCGGCGCCGAAACTTTTAATTATGGGTACATTAACTAATGCCGCGCGAACGTAGTTTTGGCTTGCAATACGAGCGAACGGAGTGAGCGACAGCGCGAATTGCCCGCGCCGGCTCGGCGCCGCGAATTGACAGCGCAGGCACTGCGCCGCCAAAGGCTCCGCCTTTGGAATCCGCAAGCCTTTGAAAAGGCTTGACCGAAACTTTTAATTATGGGTACATTAACTAATGCCGCGCGAACGTACTTATAGTTTGCAGTAAGAGCGAGCGGAGCGAGCGACAGCGCGAATTGCCCGCGCCGGCTCGGCGCCGAAACTTTTAATTATGGGTACATTAACTTATTGCGCGCGAATGTAGTTTTGGCTTGCAATACGAGCGAGCGGAGCGAGCGACAGCGCGAATTGAGAGCGCAGGCACTGCGCCGAAACTTTTAATTATGGGTACATTAACTTATTGCGCGCGAATGTAGTTTTGGCTTGCAATACGAGCGAGCGGAGCGAGCGACAACGCGAATCGCCCGCGCCGGCTCGGCGCCGCCAAAGGCTCTGCCTTTGGAATCCGCAAGCCTTTGAAAAGGCTTGAGCGAAACTTTTAACTATGGGTACATTAACTAACGCCGAGCGAAGAAACTCTTAATTTTGGCTTGCTGACGGTTTACTGTATTCAGCGAGAGCAGATTTTCCGTATGAATCAATTACAACGACGGCGGGAAAATCCTCTACCGTAAAACGATATATCGCTTCGGTGCCTAAATCGTCATAGGCAAGGGTTTCAACTTTTTTTATGCTTTTTGAAATAAGCGCGGCGGCTCCGCCTACCGCACCAAAATATACGGCTTTATTCTTTATCATAGAATCTATTACTTCCCGACTTCTTGCACCTTTTCCTATCATTCCCTTTAAACCTCTGTCAAGAAGTGCAGGCGTATATTTGTCCATTCGATAGCTCGATGTCGGTCCGGCAGGTCCTACCGCATAATTCGGCTTTGCGGGTGCGGGACCTACATAATATATTACCTCTCCTCTTATATCAACGGGGAGGGGTTCGTTTTTTTCAATAAGTTCAAATAATCGCTTGTGTGCGGCGTCACGCCCCGTAAGCATAGTTCCCGTAATGAGTACGGTGTCGCCTGCGTGAAGATTTTTGATTACGTCATCGGTAATGGGAAGTGTTATTTTTTTCATTTTAAATACCTCATTATATTATCGTTTCTTTATGTCTTGCGGCGTGACAGCATATATTAACAGCTACCGGCATACCGGCAATGTGCGTGGGAAATGTTTCTATATTTACCCCGATAGCAGTTGTCACTCCGCCAAGCCCTGCGGGACCAAAGCCCATTTTGTTTATTTCGCACAATAATTCATCTTCAAGAAGTGCATAACGACTGTCGCTGTTTTTTGTGTTTATCGGGCGAAATGTTGCCTTTTTTGCAAGTTGGGCGGCTTTTTCAAAGGTTCCGCCTATTCCGATTCCTACCACTATCGGAGGGCAGGGATTCGGACCGGCATACCTTACACAGTCGAGTATAAATTCCTTTACCCCGTCCAACCCGGCAGAGGGTGTAAGCATTTTTATTGCAGACATATTCTCGCTGCCAAAACCCTTGCAGCCGCCTAAAATTTTTATATTATTGCCGCATACAATATCCGTGTAAATTATCGCAGGTGTGTTGTCTTTCGTATTTACCCTGTCAAACACCGGGTCTTTAACAACGGATTTACGCAGGTAGCCGTCAATATATGCTCTGCGTACACCCTCCTGAACTGCGTCCTCAAAGCTGCCGTTTTCAATAACAACATGGTCGCCGTACTCTACGAAAAGTACAGCCATACCCGTATCCTGACAAATGGGTATTTCCTCGCTTGATGCAATTTTGTGATTTTCGGTAAGCTGCGACAAAACATTTTTTGCCGTTTCGGAGGTTTCATTATTTTCGGCTGATTTAAGCGCTTCCAAAATATCGCTGCCTATAAAGTAATTCATATCCGTAAAAAGTTTTTTTACGGCTGCGGTTATTTCGGCTGCTTCTATTTTTCTTATTTCCATTTTACCTTGTCCCTTCAAAAAATTATTACTTTTTACATTATAAAAAAAAATATGTCATTTTTCAATTGATTTTTACAATGCTCCGTAAATGTATTTGCACGTTGAATAAAATTTATGTGAAAATAATATTTGAGTTCTGATTACTTGACACAAATGTTTATTGGTATTAAAATATTTATGAACAAATTATTAAGATTTGCTTTGAGGAGAGGTGAAAATATGGTTGAAGATAAAACTAAAACTATCGAAGAAAAAAACATACATCTTTGGTTTGAGGATTCCCCGTTGGTTTTGTGTTCAATGAAATTGGTTCTTTATGTTGACGAGGGAAGTCTGTTTGCTTTTGCAAAATTTCTTAATGTTCAGCCAAATTCAATTAATATGCTTACAGTAGATGTAATATGCTACAATTCGGTAAGACAACAAATTGATATTATTGAAAATTTCGTATACGGCGGACTTGACATACAAAGAAATAGGGATTTTGGCTTTAACAGAAGAATCCCCATTAAAAATCCCGAAACAAGAAATATTGAAATTGTAATAAAATCAATCAGAAATTCCGACGGGAGCATTTGGACAAACGAAAACGGAAGCCGTTTTGATAAAAGTCTTGAACAAACAAGTATTTATTCGGTTCAGGGTGATTTGAACAAGCAGTTTACCGAATTATGTGCCAGAAACGGAATAAACAGCACCGCCCTTGTTTTCCAGCCTGTTTTTGAAAGCGGACATTGGATGTGCGCCTGCGGTTGTTTTAACCTTAAATCCGAATTAGATTGCTTTGAGTGCGGTACCAACCGCAACTGGCTGCGTCAATGTACGGATAGTAAATATCTGCTTAAACAAAAGGAGATATTAAACAGTTTAAAACCAAATTTGGAAAAATACGATAAGCAGCACGAAGAAGAGGAAAGAAGAAAACAGCGTTCCGAATTTGAAAAAAGAAGCAGAGAATTTGTTGAGGAGCAAAACAGACAAAAGAACAGCCAAAAAAAGAAACGGATTATTATTGCCGTTGTGGTTGCGGTTATTGCAGTTGCGCTGATTTTCGGGATTATTTTGTTCGGTGTTCCGTATTTTAGATATGCAAGCGCAAAAAGCGCTATGTCGGACGGTGAGTATGATGTTGCCATAACCGAGTTTACAAGGCTGGAGGGCTTTCTGGACAGCAACGACCAGCGTTTACGCGCAATATACGGAAAGGCTGAAAATGTGTACCGTTTGGGCGACAAATCTCAGGCGGCGGAGCTGTACGGAAGCATAGAGGGTTACTCGGACTCAAAGGAAAAGTACAATCAAACACAGTATGAAATTGCCATTATGTATATCGAGGACAAGGAGTATATAAACGCGGCTAAAATCCTTGAGGAGCTTGGAAATTACAAGGACACCGACAATATGCTGAAACAATGCTTTGAAAATATTTACAAGCAGTCGGCTGATCATTTGAAGAAGGGAAATATTTCAAGTGCGTATGAGGGTTTTAAATACCTTGGAGATTATAAGGATTCGACGGACTATTTGAACGAATGTCGATACAGAAAAGCGGGAATTATGTACGCAAAACAGCAATATGCTGACGCTTTGAAATTATACGAGGTTATAAGAGGATATAAAGATGTCGATAAAATCCTGAAAAAGCTCGATGCCCTTTCCTTAGTTATAAGCATTGCGGATTCCGATTCGCCCGCAATTTGGTCATCTGACGGTATGCTGTGCTTTTTGTGTAACGATACAGACAGTGCAACATATTCGCTTGCTTTTGGTGCGGACGGCAAATATATTTTTAAAATATTATGTTCCAATCATAAGTCGCCGGTAAGAACTATTGAGGGCAGGTACAAAATAGAGAATAATATTATATATACCGAAAAACATACTAACGGAATTTCCGAGTGGGAAAAGCTCCTTGAAATCAAAGCCATAAAGGAGCTTGAAAAAGATGTTGAGGGCAAAAATACTATGATGATTGTTACCAACCCTTTCCAAAGGGAAAAGGATATTACCCTTTACGGCAACATAGTTTCCGATGACAGTATAGATTTTGATTAATTTTCGGCAAACATACATTTTTATCTTATCACAACAATATAAGTTAATATTACGGTAGGTCTTTAATTGTTTTTTAGGGTTGAGACTTGCCGTATTTTTTTACCGGAGCCAAAACGTTTTAACCTTGGGAGAAATTGATTTTTATGGAAACAAATGAGAATTACAATGTGGCAAGTGAATATAAAAAAACGGCAAACCGTGTATCGGTGGTTACAATATCCGTAAATGCGGTTCTTTCCGTATTAAAACTGCTTGCGGGTATTTTTGCCTCGTCGGGTGCAATGCTTTCGGATGCGGTACACTCGGCGTCAGATGTTTTAAGTACGGTCGTTGTTATAGTCGGCGTCAATATCTCATCGAGAAAAGCCGACAAGGAACACAGGTACGGTCACGAACGGCTGGAGTGTGTAGCGTCAATCATACTTGCGCTTATCCTTGCCGAAACGGGTATGGCGATAGGCTGGAACGGTATTTGCGTTATTGCAGGAGGAAATTATGAAAATTTGCAGGCGCCGGGACTTTTGGCTTTAGTTGCGGCGATTGTTTCAACGGCTGTAAAGGAATGGATGTATTGGTACACAAGGGCTGCCGCAAAAAGAATAAATTCCGATGCGCTTATGGCGGACGCATGGCACCACAGAAGCGACTCGTTATCCTCGATAGGCGCATTTGTGGGTATTTTGGGTGCAAGATTGGGGTTCCCGGTACTTGACCCGATTGCAAGCGTTATTATCTGTCTGTTTATTCTCAAAGCCGCATTTGATATTTTCAGAGATGCGACGGACAAAATGGTAGATAAGTCTTGTGGTTCCGAAACCGAACAATGTATGAAGGAAGTTATTTTAAAGCAAGACGGCGTTGAAGGAATAGACGAATTGAAAACCAGATTGTTCGGTGCAAGAATATATGTAGATGTCGAAATATCGGCGGACGGAAACATCACGCTTTTTAAAGCGCACGAGATTGCCGAAAATGTTCACGGCTGCATTGAGCGGGAATTTAAAACGGTAAAGCATTGTATGGTTCATGTAAACCCGATAAAAAAGGAAAATGATGTTATATCCGACAGTGAGGCGGAAAGCGAAAACGGGCAGACTTGAGCCGCAATATTATTAAGACGGAACTTTGACATTAGCCCGACAAAGTTCCGTCTTTTATTAAAGGATATTGCGTATTCAGCTGTGCCAATATTTTCGGTCAAGACTTCTGTATTGAACAGCCTCCAGTATATGGGGAGTTTTTATAACCTCCGAACCGTCAAGGTCGGCAATTGTCCTTGATACTTTCAGTATTCTGTCGTATGCTCTTGCGGAAAGACCCATTACGTCGAACGATTTGTTAAGTACGGATTTTGCATTATCGTCAAGGGGGCAGACCTCACGAAGAAGCGCAGACGTAATTTTTGCATTGCAGGATATTGAAGTACCCTTAAAGCGTTCGTTTTGTATTTTTCGCACCTTATCAACACGTTTTTTTATTTCGGCCGAGGATTCCGCTTTTTCAGATGATGACAACGAATTAAATTCGACAGGCGGAACCTCTATATGAATGTCCAACCTGTCCAACAGAGGTCCCGATACTTTTGCAAGATACCTCGAAACTGTCTTTGGGCTGCAAGTGCAATTGCGTGACGGATGACCGTAATATCCGCAGGGACAGGGATTCATTGCCGCCACAAGCATAATTGAACAGGGATATGTAAGAGTTGCGTTTACACGGGATATTGTTACCTGTCCGTCCTCTATGGGCTGGCGCAAAATTTCCATTGATGCGCGGCTAAATTCCGGCAGCTCGTCAAGGAACAGTACGCCGTTATGGGCAAGGGATATTTCACCGGGATGCGGTATTGCGCCTCCTCCGGAAAGTCCTGCCGGCGACACGGTGTGATGAGGCGAACGGAACGGACGTGATGTTATAAGAGATGTGCCGCTTGGCAGCGTGCCGGCAATGGAATGTATTTTTGTTGTTTCAATCATTTCGTCAAACGTCATATCGGGCAAAATGGTCGGAATACGTTTTGCAAGCATACTCTTTCCTGCTCCGGGACTTCCGATAAGCATAATGTTATGACCTCCGCAGGCGGCAACCTCCAAGGCACGTTTTGCCTCGTACTGTCCCCTAACATCTGCAAAGTCAAAGTCAAACACACGCTCACGATTGTATGTTTTGTCAGGCTTTGCCGGTATGATTGGTTCCTTTGAATTTAACTGGGAAACAAGCGTTTTTATGTTTTTAGTAGGTATTATTTCTATACCGTCAACGACAGCACCCTCGGCAGCATTTTCGGCGGGGACAAAGAATTTTTTACAGCCGTTTTCTTTTGCTTGTATTGCCATTGGCAATACGCCGTTTATCGGTCTTACCTCGCCGCCGAGCGACAGTTCGCCTATAAAAGCATACTCGGATAAATCACTTTGTATTTCGCCCGTTGAAAGAAGCAGTGACAAAAGTATGGGCAGGTCATAAACGGAACCTGCTTTTTTTACGTTGGCAGGGGCAAGGTTTACGACAATTCTTTTTAGGGGAAATGTAAATCCGCTGTTCCGAATTGCGGAGCGTACTCTGTCGCGCGCCTCTTTTACGGATAAATCGGGCAGACCCACTATATCAAACGCAGCCATACCGTTTGATATGTCTGTTTCCACATTGACTTCAAACGCATTCATACCGAACAGACCCATACTTTTAGTACAAACAACCATTGTTGGCTTTACCTCTTTTACAATTTATATTGTATTTATTATACAATATAAATTGTAATATGGCAATGTTTGTGTTTGGTTTCGGTCAAAGCGAGCGGATATGACGGAATTTATTGATGAGTTGCAAAAAAATTTCTTTTAAGCAAAAAATATCCTTTTTTTTTCTGAAAAAATGGGAAAAATGAAATACAGGTTGTATTTACCTGCATTTATTTGTTCAAGCGGCATAACATTTTCGTTTTTTTCTGTCGAATTTCGTTATTATAACAATGACTTGTTTCTTGACATAAGCAGCGGTTTAAGTTATAATTTTCTTTGATGAACAAAGCTGTTCGCGGGCGGTGCTGCTTTTTGGCGGTACCGCCCGTGGCCGGCTTTATTTTTTGTAAGGAGGACAAAATATAATGCGTTTGGAAGGATTTGAGCATATACCGTCGGGCTGTGCTATTTCGGGTATATTTTCAAAGGCGGGAAACAGATTTAACGGTGAGGATATAATTAAGTCGATTGCCGTAATGCACGACCGTTCAAACGGACTCGGCGGCGGCTTTGCCGCGTATGGAATTTACCCGCAGTACAAGGACTTTTACGCTTTTCATATATTTTATGACAGCGTAACTGCAAAGGAAGAAACGGAAAACTATATTAATTCAATGTATGAAGTTGTCAGTATGGAAAAAATACCGACGCGCAAGGTAAAAGCCATTACGGACGAACCCATTATTTGGCGTTATTTTGTAAAGCCGATGGCTGTTATAGAAGCTGAAAAACAGCTTGACGAGGACGAGTTTGTGGTTCGCAGCGTTATGTATGTAAACTCGGAAATAGACGGAGCATATATTTTTTCGAGCGGAAAAAATATGGGCGTGTTTAAAGCTGTCGGTTTCCCCGAAGACGTCGGCGTTTATTACAAACTTGAGGACTATGAGGCATATTGTTGGACGGCACACGGACGTTATCCCACAAACACACCGGGCTGGTGGGGAGGTGCTCACCCGTTTGCTATGCTCGACAATTCCGTGGTACACAACGGAGAGATTTCTTCATACGACGCGAACCGCCGTTATATAGAAATGTTTGGATATAAATGCTCTCTGCTTACGGATACCGAGGCGATTACCTATATCATAGACTATTTGGTTCGTAAACAGGGACTTACGCACGAAGAGGCGGCACAGGTTATTGCCGCTCCGTTCTGGGAAACCATAGACAGCAAGGAACCCGAAGAAAGAGAAAAACTGACATATTTAAGAAATTCGTTTGCCAGCCTGCTTGTAACGGGACCTTTTTCCATTTTGCTCGGATTTACCGGAGGACTTATGGCTCTCAACGACAGATTGAAGCTGCGTTCAATGGTCATAGGCGAAAAGCAGGATAAAGTATATATTGCAAGCGAAGAGGATTCCATCAGAATAATTGAGCCTAATCTTGAAAGGGTATATTCCCCCAAGGGCGGCGAAGCCGTTATTGTACGCCTTAACGAAGGCGTTGAGGTTTGACGCGGGGAACCGCGCAGCGGCGAGACAGATTTTGCCGATTGCCGAAAATAAACGCTGAATACCTGCGGCAAATTTAATAACGGTAAAATCCGACTATGATTTAACTGCGGAAAATTTCCGCTTAATACTGAAAGGAACGGTAACAATGCCAATAGATTTTTTGTATCCGAATTATGAGGTCGTTCGCGACCAATCGAGATGCATAACCTGTCGTGTATGCGAAAGACAGTGTGCAAACAATGTGCATCATCTTGATAAAGAGCTTAATACAATGTTCAGCGATGAATCAAAATGTGTAAACTGCCACAGATGCGTTTCACTTTGTCCGACAAGAGCGCTGAAAATTGTCAAGACAGACCATACGTTTAAGGAAAACGCAAACTGGACGGGCGAGGCGATAGCCGACGTATACCGTCAGGCAGGTACGGGCGGCGTTTTGCTTGCTTCAATGGGTAACCCGAAACCATATCCGATTTATTGGGATAAAATGCTTATAAACGCTTCACAGGTAACAAACCCGTCAATAGACCCTCTGCGTGAACCGATGGAAACAAAAACGTTTCTCGGTCAAAAACCGTCAAAAATAGAACGTGACGAAAACGGCAAGCTGATTACAAAGTACAAAACTCCTCAGTTGGAGCTTAGCGTACCGATTATGTTTTCGGCAATGTCATACGGTTCCATAAGCTACAATGCCCACGAAAGCCTTGCAAGGGCGGCGTCGGAACTTAAAACATTTTACAACACGGGCGAGGGCGGTCTGCATAAGGATTTCTACCGTTACGGAAAAAATACAATAGTTCAGGTTGCCTCAGGACGTTTTGGCGTACATAAGGGATTTTTGGAATCGTGCGCCGCAATCGAAATTAAAATCGGACAGGGAGCAAAGCCCGGCATAGGCGGACATCTTCCCGGAACAAAAATAGTGGGCGATATTTCAAAAACTCGTATGATACCCGTAGGTACCGATGCTATTTCTCCGGCTCCGCACCACGACATTTACTCTATTGAGGATTTGCGTCAGCTTGTATTCTCCTTAAAAGAAGCGACCGAATATAAAAAGCCCGTAATTGTAAAAATTGCTGCGGTTCACAATGTTGCCGCAATTGCAAGCGGTATTGCAAGAAGCGGCGCCGATATTATTGCAATTGACGGTTACAGAGGCGGTACGGGAGCCGCTCCGACAAGAATACGCGACAATGTCGGTATACCGATTGAACTTGCGCTTGCCAGCGTGGATAAAAGGCTCCGTGACGAGGGCATAAGAGGCAACGTGTCGGTTGTAATAGGCGGTTCAATACGCAACAGCGCCGACATAGTAAAAGCGATTGCATTGGGAGCGGACGCAGTTTATATAGGCACAAGTGCGCTTTTGGCTCTTGGCTGCCACCTTTGCAGAAGCTGTCAAAGCGGAAAGTGCAACTGGGGTATTGCAACGCAGCGTCCCGAATTGGTTCGCAGACTTAATCCTGAAATAGGATACAAGAGGCTTGTAAACCTTGTTACGGCGTGGGAACACGAAATAAAAGAAATGATGGGCGGTATGGGTATAAACTCAATTGAAGCGCTCAGAGGCAACAGACTTATGTTAAGAGGTATCGGACTGAACGAAAAAGAGCTTTCCATTCTCGGTATAAAGCACGCAGGTGAATAATATGATTTTTGCCTGTTTTATACATTACCTAAAATAATTTTAAGGAGATAAATTCATTTATGAAACGTATATATGTAAATGAGAAATGGTGTTTGGGCTGCCACCTTTGCGAATATTATTGTGCGTTTGCAAATTCGGGTAAGGACGATATGGTCAAGGCGCTTAAAAATATTACAATCAATCCCAGAATAAGAATAGAGGAACATAACAACATCAGCTTTGCCGTGTCTTGCAGGCATTGTGAGGAGCCGTTGTGTGTAAAAAGCTGTATTTCGGGTGCACTGTCGGTAAATGACGGAATTATTTCAATCAATCAGGATAAATGCGTAGGCTGCTTTACCTGTGTTCTTGCCTGTCCTTACGGCTGTGTTATGCCGAACGATGACGGCGTAATGCAAAAGTGTGAGCTTTGTACAAAAAATGCGGGCGGACAGCCGTACTGTGTACAGGGCTGCCCGAACAAAGCAATTGTATTTGAGGAGAGGTGAGCAAAATGAAATATGTAATTATCGGAAATTCGGCGGGCGCCGTCGGTTGTGTTGAGGGTATAAGACAAGTTGATAAGGACGGAGAGATTACAATAATTTCAAACGAGCCTTACCACACATATTCCCGTCCGCTCATCTCTTACCTGCTTTACGGAAAAACCGATGAGCAGCGTATGAAATACCGTCCCGACTCTTTCTATGAGGATAACGGGGTCAAAACATATTTGGGAAAAGAAGCGGTTTCCATTGACAAGGACAATAAAAAGGTGATTCTTAACGACGGAACCGAAATATGCTATGACAAGCTGCTTGTTGCAACGGGTTCGCGTCCGTTTGTTCCGCCTATGGATGGTTTGGATAAGGTGGAAAACAAATTTACATTTATGACGCTTGACGATGCCAAGGCGCTTGAAAAAGCAATAAACAAGGACAGCAATGTTCTTGTAATAGGTGCAGGACTTATAGGTCTTAAATGTGTTGAGGGTATCTGTGACAGGGTAAAGCATATTACGGTTATGGACCTTGCGGAAAGAATTTTGCCCAGTATTCTTGATAAGGACGGTTCCGAGCTTGTGCGTAAGCACATTGAAAAAAAGGGAGTAGAATTTATTTTGGGCGACAGCGTTGCACAATTTACTTCAGCAAATACGGCTGTCAGCAAAAACGGTTTGGAGCTTAGTTTTGATGTTCTTGTGGTTGCTGTCGGCGTAAGACCGAATGTTGAGCTTGTAAAAGATATAGGCGGCGAAGTTGGCAGAGGTATAGTTACCGATGAAAGGTGTCGTACCAGTATTCCTGATATTTATGCGGCGGGTGACTGTACTGAAAGTATGGATATAACGGCTGACCAAATGCGTATTCTTGCGCTTTTGCCAAATGCTTATATGCAGGGTGAAACCGCCGGTATAACTATGGCAGGCGGAACAAAGGTATACGATAAGGCTATACCTATGAACGCAATCGGATTTTTCGGCTATCATATCATAACTGCGGGCAGTTATGACGGTGAAGAATATGTAAAAAAAGACGGGGACAGCTACAAGAAGTTGGTTACGCGTGATGACCGCCTTGTGGGATATATACTTATAGGCAACGTTGAGCGTGCCGGAATTTACACCTCACTTATAAGAGAGAAAAGACCTCTTTCGTCTATCGACTTTGACTTGATAAAGGAAAAGCCGCAGCTTATGGCATTCTCGAAACGAGAGAGGGCAAAAACCTTAGGGGGTATGAAATGATGAAAATAGATGCAAAGGATATGCACTTTAAGGAGCTTAATGAAAAAATTCGTGAAAGTGCCGACAGAGATATAAAAGTTGAAAACTGTATCGGTCAGCGGTACATAGCAAGCGGTTTGGCAGAAAAGAATATCACCATTGACGGTACCCCCGGAAATGCGTTGGGGGCATATCTTGACGGTTGCCGAATAGTGCTGAACGGTAACTCTCAAGAGGCAACAGGCGATACGATGAATGACGGAACGATAGTTGTACACGGTTCATGCGGCGACGGCACGGGTTACGCTATGAGAGGCGGAAAGATACTTATTGAGGGAAACAGCGGTTATCGTACAGGCATACACATGAAAGCGTTCCAAGAAAAGTTTCCTGTCATAGTCATAGGAGGAACGGCAGGCAGCTTTTTGGGCGAATATCAGGCAGGCGGAGTTATTATTGTACTCGGAATAAATTCCGATGAAGATAAGCTCGCAGGTTATTTTTGCGGTACGGGTATGCACGGCGGAAAAATGTTTTTCCGTTGTGACGAGGACAGGCTTCCTCCGAATTTACCCGCGCAGGTTGCAAAGCGTGAAGCAACCGTAGAGGATATGGAGTCCATAGAAAAATATATAGAAGAATACTGTAAGGAGTTCGGCTCAAACAAGGAAGAAATTATGAACCACAAGTTTTATGTTTTGACTGCCGATACCAAAAATCCTTACAATCAGTTATATACCTATTCATTTTGATTACAACAAATATTTTGTTCTCCAATAAAAACGGTAGTCTGTCTAACGACAGACTACCGTTTTTTAAATGTGTTTTGAATAAACCAACGCCGCACGAATGTACCTATTGCTTCAGTACGAGTGAGCGGAGCGAGCGACAACGCGAATCGCCCGCGCCGGCTCGGCGCCGCCAAAGGCTCTGCCTTTGGAATCCGCAAGCCTTTGAAAAGGCTTGAGCGAAACTTTTGATTTTGGTTTGCATAAACTTATGCCGCGCGAAAGTACCTATTGTTTTCAGTACGAGTGAGCGGAGCGAACGATAACGCGAATCGACAGCGCAGGCACTGCGCCGCGAATCGCCTGCGCCGGCTCGGCGCATTTTCGCCCGCCTTTTTTAAAAGGCGGCAGGGTCAAGGGACAGAGTCCC